>JAUIKB010000011.1 GCA_030430975.1 Polyangia bacterium | reverse complement strand
CTGGCTCGTCGAGCGCCTGATCGATCGCTTCCCAGCCGACACGGCGCGGATCGTTACGATCGAGTTTGGGCTCCTCGACAACGCCGGGCACGGGTTCAGCATCGGGGAGTTCGGACAGTCGTAGCCTAAAGCCAACCGGCGTGTCTCCTTCGAACACCTGCAGGTTTCCGTCACCGAAATCCCAGCGCTCGGTGAAAAATCGTCCCGCGCGAAATATCAACGGCAGGGCCCACGCGATCGGTTCCGCAGCCTGGTCGAATACCTGCCTCAAGCAGTCCGGACCGCCGAGACGTTCGGCGATCGCTCGGGCCAGTTGTTCGGCTGCCTCGGGTCCGCGGGGTGGTCCGTACTCCGGCAGCCGCAGTCGGCGCGCCTCAACGTCCAGTAGCTCCAACGCCCAGCGTGGCGCGAGCTCGCCCGGATACCATTTGCCTGAACGACACAAGACGGCGCCGTCAGGCATCAACCGATCGCGTAGCTCGTGCGCCAACGCGTATCCCAGCTCAAGCTTGCGGCCACCTAACGCGGCTACCGACCATTCGGGTCGGTCTGCAGCATCCGGGAGCACAAACGTCGGCTCGCCACCGATGGTTAGCTGGAGGCCCGCGGCGACAAGCCTGCTATCGGCTTGCTTCGATGCAGCGACGAGCGCGTCAAAGACGGGCCCAGACAGCAGCTCCTGTACCGGGACGGTCGGACTCACAAGTGCTGGTCGACGGCTGTTTGTCCCAACCCGACTTGCTGCTGCTGTTGGTGCTGCTGTTGTAGCGGGCCACGCTGCTGCACATCGGCTTGCCCGACGCCGCTCGTGATGAACTCGATCGGCGCTGCGCGGGGCGCTAGCAATCCGATTGGCACTTCATCGATAGGTCGAATTTCGACCGAGACATCGATCGTCTCAGTCGCGTTGCCGCGGTGCATGCCCCGATTGGGCGGCACATCCGCGTAGCTACGCCCCGTGCCGACCGCGATGTGTTGCTCGTCCGCCGCGATGCCGTGGGTTGGATCGATGCCGAACCACCCTACGCCTGGTACAAACGCCTCGACCCAAGCGTGGGTCTCCATCTCGGCCTCGCCTTCCCGCTTGGCCAGGTATCCGGAGACGTAGCGTGCAGGGACGCCCTGACGCCGCAGCAACGCAAGCGCTACATGGGTGAAGTCTTGGCACACGCCGACGCGCTCTGTCAGGACTTCTGAGACCGAACTCATCGAGGTGGTCACACCAGACTGATACTTGATGAAGTCTCCCAGGCGTTCGTAGACGAGCTTGAGCAGCTCCACGTATGTCGTACAGCGTGACAGCCCCAGCACGCTCTCGAGCGCGTCAAGGCGCTCGTCTGCCTGTACCGCGCCGTGGTAGCGCAGAAAGTCGTTGACGCGATGGTCATCCGATTTGTTGTCGAGCGGAACCTCCAGCGCGAGCCAGTCAAGCGGCGTTTCCGCAACGTGGATGGCGCTCGTGGCGACAACAGCAAGCTGGGTATGGGGGTTCAATACGGAGAACTGATGAACACGATTGCCCAACCAGTCGATGTGTTCGTGAGCTGTCGTGCTGGGACCGATCGCTAGCCCAAAGCCGCGAAGCGTCTGACGCGCATCTGTACGCGGCGCCATGCGAAGTTCGATCACGGACTCCGACACCGGTGCCTCGTAGCTAAACTCTGTTGTATGACGAATGGATAATAACATATCAGTGAAGAAAATACGTTTCCTGAAGCGCAATATTGGCTTCTTGCAACAGCTGCGAAAAGTCACCCAGGTAGTTCTGCGGCCCCCGCTCGATCACGTCATCCACGTCACTGAACGCGACGTGTCCTGTGAGACGCCCAAAGCGGCGTTCAAGCGCTCGGCGCGACGCCCGATCTCGCATCGGCAACCGCTCTGTGAACCGCTCCACCACTTCGACCGAGTAACGAAGCGAACGAGGAAGTTCGGGGTCGAACAGGAGAAAGTCGAGGACCTGCCTTGGATCGACTCGCGTCGGGTGTTGCTTCCGAAAAGCTTCGATCGCACACGTCGAACGTAAGAGTCTCAGCCAACCGACGTTGGTTCGCTCCGGGCCGCCAGCTGGCAGCTCCAGCGACCCGCTGCTGCAGGCCAAGCCGATCAGACGCGCCGTGCGGTCAGCACGCTCGGTGAACTGCCCGATGCGGATGAATCCCCAGCCTTCGCCTCGGCGCATCGTCGCGTCGGTCACGCCAACCCACAAGTACGACGACGCGATCACGTCCTCGAGCGTTTGCGACAGGTCTTCGACGCGCGACGTTTGCCCCGCGGCCTCGCTCAAGCGCCAGTAGGCCTGGTTTAGGTGATCCCACATCTCTGAACTGATCACCTCACGGACCTGACGGGCGTTCTCACGTGCGCGGCTCAGATTCGAGATGACAGACGCCGGGTCGGAAACGTCGAAAACGGCTTCTTCGAGCGTGCGGCTCTTCGTACCCATCAGTTTCAGCACATCGCCAACCTGCGTAGCGGCGCGCTTCGTGCCGACTTGACCCAGATCGATCAGCATCGTGCGAGTCACTTCGAGCACGCGCGCGGCGCTCTCGGCACGCTCGACGTAGCGACTCATCCAGTACGCGGCATCCGCGACGCGACTAAGCATCACTTGACCTCGCGTGGCTCGGCGGTGGTTCGGAGTTGCCTGCAGACTCGTCGGCGAGCACCCAGGTGTCCTTGTAGCCGCCACCCTGACTCGAGTTGACGACGAGCGATCCGCGACGCAGCGCAACCCGTGTCAGACCACCTGGTGTGACACGGATCCTGTCGCCGAACAGCACGTAGGGTCGAAGGTCGACGCACCGCCGATCGAGCTCACCGTCGATGGCAGTGGGGTGACGACCGAGTTGAATCGTCGGCTGAGCGATGTACGCACGGGGCGAGGCCTTGATCTTTTCACGAAACTCCTCAACCTCGGCATTGGACGCCTTCGGGCCGATCAGCATGCCGTACCCGCCAGATGCGTCGGTCTTCTTCACAACGAGTTCCGCGAGGTGCTCCATGATGTACTTCATGTCGTCCGGTCGACTCGCCAGATACGTCGGCACGTTCGGCAGTATCGGCTCCGCGTCCAAGTAGTACCGAATCATGTCGGGTACGAACGGATAAATCGCCTTGTCGTCGCATACGCCAGTACCCGGAGCGTTCGCCAACGTGACCGCGCCGCTGCGATAGGCTGAGAACAGGCCGGCACATCCGAGCATGCTGTCTGGACGGAACGTGACCGGGTCGATGAAGTCGTCGTCGATGCGGCTGTAGAGGACATCGATCCGCTGCAGCCCTTGAGTGCTGCGCATGCACACAGCACCGTCTTGAATGACGAGATCCCGGCCCTCGACTAGGCTCACGCCCATCTGTCGCGCCAAGAAACTGTGCTCAAAGTAGGCCGAGTTGTAGATGCCTGGCGTGAGCACGGCGACCGTCGGCTGCGCCGCGGCCCGCGGCGCGACGTGGTTGAGCGTGTCTCGCAGCGTGTCCGAGTAGTCGTCGACCGGACGAACACCGTATTCGTTGAACAGGACTGGGAACACCCGCTTGAGCACGGAGCGGCACTGCAGGACATAGCTGACGCCGCTGGGATTGCGCGCGTTGTCCTCGAGCACCATGAATTGTCCGTCGGCACCCCGGATTAGGTCCGTTCCCACCACGTGCACGTAGATGCCGCCGGGCGGCTCCATGCCGATCATCTCGCGCCGGAAAAACGTCGCCCCCAATACAAGTTCGGGGTCGATCACCCGGTCGTTCAGGATGCGCTGTGGGCCATACACATCCTTGAGGAACAAGTTGAGCGCCTCGACGCGCTGGATAAGGCCCTTTTCGACGTGAGCCCATTCCTTTGCGGTGACGATGCGCGGGATCGGATCGAACGGGAAAACCTTCTCCACGCCTTCATCGTCCGCATAGACCGTAAACGTGACGCCCTGATTCCTCAGCAGCACGTCGATCATGCGCTGGCGGTTGGCGAATTCGGTCGCATTCAGCTCGGCGAGCCTTAGCGCGAGGGCGTTGTACTCCGGTCGCACGCCTCCACCGGGCTTGACCATTTCATCGAAAAAGCCCTCGGTATCGTAGCCGTCTAATCGCACACCACACCGTAACAGAAATCGCGCTTGGACGCGTTCGCGCGGCCAACATGCGCATGGAACCGAATTTGCTGCTCAATGTCAGCGACGCTAAGACGCCGTGTGACCCATGCGCATATCGCCAGGCAGTCGATTGCCATCGCAAGCGCCATTGCGATCACCACCGCGTCGGCCTGCAAGTCATCGGATGGTGCTGCGCCGATCCGTCCGCACCGCCCACGGCCCGCCCCATCCGCCGAACCGAAGCCTTCTGCGACCAGCGCACAAGCGCCGGCGCCGTCAGCTTCCGCCAACACGCCCCCCCAACCCGTCACCGGACCGATGGCGGTCGACGCGCAGCGCGTTCAGGCGCTGGTTCAAACAGCACGCGAGCGGAATTCGGATGCGCTGATCATTCAACAGGGCGGCAAGCGCGTCGCCACGTGGAGGTCCAAAGACGGACGCAGGCCGATCCAAACCATGTCGATCACCAAGACCGTCTTGAGTTTGGTAGCAGGTCAACTGATCCACGATGGGAAGCTCGCCCTCGACCACCCAGCGCACCGGTACTTTCCAACTTGGCGGTCCGGACCTCATGCGTCGATCACGGTTGGCCAATTGCTCAGGCACACGTCCGGGATCGATCCAGGCAAGAGCACCGCGTCGATCTATCGCTCGAAAGACTTCGTCGCGCACGCTCTGAGTTCACGCGTCGTGCAGAAACCCGGAACGCGGTTCACCTACAATAATCGCGGGTACAACCTCGTGGCTGCTCTGCTAGCCAAAGCCGGCGGGAGCCGGGCTGACCGACTGGTCGCTAAGCGACTGTTCGGACCACTTGGAATCCGACGGTTTACGTGGTCCGTCGATCGTTCTGGCAATCCTCACGGGCTAGCGGGGCTGCACATGCTGCCGGCCGACCTATTGAAACTGGGTCAGCTGATGCTGAACCGCGGACGCCAAGACGGCGTGCAGCTGCTGAGCGAGCAGTGGATCGATCTCGCTACCTCCCCCGCGACGGTTCAGCCTCCTACGAAGCGCATCGGACTGATGTGGTGGCTGCTACCAGAATTCCATCGCATGACGATCACCCAAGCGATCGTCGACAAATGGTCGGCCGCGGGGGTGGACGATACCTTTATCGAAGCGGCTCGGCCGCTGATCGGCAAGCCTTTCGAAAACCACGAAACGCTAGTGACCGCTCTGATGAAGGCGTTCCCCAACGATACCGACCTCAAGACGTGGGATGCCACGACCTGGAAGGCTGGGTTGCCCGACGTTGAGCACACGTTCGGCAAGATCGTGGGATACTACGCAGCCGGCACTTTGGGGCAGTACCTCGTCGTCGTGCCGCGGCACCGCTTGGTCGCCGTGCGCATGCGTCGCTCGCCGAAACGATGGGCGGATCGTAAGATCAAGGCGCACGCCTTCAAGTCGTTTCCACGCGAAGTATTCGACCTGGTGGGCACCGTGCCGCTGAGTGATTCAATCACGACGAAATAGACGACGCAGAGCTTGCATCACCGTTTGCCCCTTCACTTCGCGAAACTCGCCGGCGTCGAGAAACGACCCGCCGCAGGTAGCGCAGTGCTCGAAGCGCACGTAGGACTTCTTTAGGTCGACCATGCGGATCATCTGCGTCCGGCAATGCGGGCAGTCGATGCGGTCTATGTCGTTGTGCCGACGCCCGACTCGTTCGTCGCCATCATCTAGCGACTCGGCACCGTCCATTTCTTCCAGGTATTCCTTTTCGAACGCGTCAAACCAGATGCCACGGCAGCCGCTACAGCGATCCACGACAACGCCTTGAAAGTCGACCGCCTCCATATCGCGAGCGCACTTAGGACACTTCAGCGCCATACGGATAGTTTACGCGGTTTTCTCGGGACCGCGTTGACAATCGCTGCAAGCGGCCCGACAAGCCGGGGATGTCGGTCTCTGACCAGCCATCCTCATCGGTTCCCGACGCGCGCGTTCGACGCTTGAAGCCAGTCCCGGTCGCGACTGACGCCAGGTATGTGCTGTACTGGATGACCGCTCAACGACGCATGCAGTCGAACTTCGCTCTGCAGCGGGCCGTCGACTGGGCGAACGGTCTGGGCAAGCCCTTGCTCATTTTGGAAGCACTGCGGTGTGACTACGAATGGGCGAGTGACCGCCTCCACCAGTTCGTCATCGATGGGATGCGCGCCAACCAGCGTCGATGCGGCGATCGCGCTGGATACTACCCTTACCTGGAACCGAACGTCGGCGACGGGCGAGGACTGCTCAAGGAGCTCTCCGATGACGCGGCCGTGGTCGTCACCGATGACTTTCCTTGTTTTTTTCTGCCTAGAATGCTGAACGCTGCCGAGAAGCATGTGAACGTGCGCTTTGAAGCCGTCGACAGCAACGGCGTGCTGCCTTTCAACGCGACCGACCGCACCTTCCACCGCGCGGTCGACTTTCGCCGCTACATGCAGCGGTGCATCGCTGAGCACCTCAGCGCTACTCCCCGCGTCGAACCGCTTAACGCCCTCGAACGCAAAGAGGCGATTAAGCCGGCGAAACGCATCACGACCCGCTGGCCCGCGGCTGATCTCGCCTCCGAGTCGCTTCTAGAGAACCTGCCGATCGACAAAGCGGTGCCGGTGGCGCCCGCTACCGGCGGGACGGATGCCGCCGTCGAGGTCCTGGAAAGATTCGTGAGCGAACGGCTCGGCGACTACACGGAGTCACGCAATCGCCACAAGGATGCGACCAGCGAACTGTCTCCCCATTTACACTTCGGACACATCAGCTCGCACGATGTGTTCAGAGCAATAGTGGAGGTCGAAGACTGGGATATCGAGCAGCTCAGCGACACGCGTCGCGGACAGCGTGAGGGTTTCTGGAACATGAGCCGTCCCGCAGAAGCGTTCCTCGACCAAATCATTACTTGGCGTGAACTCGGCTACAACTTCACCTCCCATCAACCCGACTACCAGCGCTATGAGTCGCTCCCGGACTGGGCGCGGAAAACACTTGAGGAACACGCCAACGACGAGCGTCCCGAACAGTACTCAGACGAACAGCTCGAGCGAGCCGAGACCGGGGATCCGATCTGGAACGCGGCGCAGCGCCAGCTGGTGATGGAAGGGCGAATGCACAACTACGTGCGCATGCTGTGGGGCAAGAAGGTCCTGCAGTGGTCGGAATCGCCGCGGCTAGCGCTTGAGCGATTGATCCATCTGAACAACAAGTATGCCCTAGATGGCCGCAACCCCAATTCGTATAGCGGCATCTTCTGGTGCTTCGGCCGGTTCGACCGAGCGTGGGGTCCCGAACGACCTATCTTCGGCAAGATCCGCTACATGACGTCGGACAGCACTAAACGCAAGATCGACACCAAGAGCTACTTGAGGGCATACGGCGCCGAACAACAGACGTCGCTCTTCGGCTAGTCGTCCATCGAAACTCCCTTGCGACCGGCGCTCTCTGCGCCCACGCTCGGACGGCCTCATGACGGTCGAATCCGAAACCACGGCGGCGCAGCGCGCGAGACAGCAGCGCTTGGAGGCGCGTCGCCAACTCACGGTTCGCTGCGAACACTGTGACGCGCCGTTGAGCGTCCCGGAGACGGCGACGAGCGCGACCTGCAAGTACTGCCGCGCTGAGTCCCGCGTTCGACCCGCCCGCCGAACAACAGCGACCGGTACGCCTCATCCGGCCCGCGAACGTAAGGTCGGCGCTGCGTCCGGGCGATCGCGACGCATCTATCTTGCCGTGGGCCTGCTCATCGTACTCGCAACAGCGGCGATCTACACAATCCGCCGTCCTAGTAGCGCGTCGGAACCCCGCAAGTCGCTACCGCTGCGCTGGGATCGATCAGGCGCTGCGTGTCTGATCGGCACGAAGCCACAGCTGTTTGCTGTGGCCGCGAACGCCAGTGCCGCGCGGGCTGCGACGCTCGACGGAGCCACAGGCCGCGTCACCTGGCTTGGTCCGAGCAAGCCGCCAGGTGCCAAAGCGTTCTGCGTCGGCAACGAAGTAGCGGGCGTCGCCCACGCGGACAACACGGTGACCCTGCACGTTGCGTCTCAGTTGAACAAGCCCATCACCCTGAAGCTTCCGTCCGCCCCTCACGCCGTCGGGGTGGGCACGGGCTGCGTCGTGATAACCGACGCGGAGCGCGCACGCCGGGCGTTCGGCCTCGACGGCAGCAAGATTTCGGAGTGCCACGCCGAGACGCGGCGGATTGGAGCCGCGCGCCCTGGCGTCATCGACCATTCGGGGCGCGCTACCGAGGTGTCCGTGGGTCAACGGCACTACGTGCTCACCAAGTCAGACGCTCCACCGCATATGTTAACGCTACGCGCCGTGGAGAAGGACGCGGTCGTTTGGGAGCGAGCCCTGGCGTACGCCGCTCCTTCCTTCAGCACGGTCGTCGCCGCGACCGAGCGCGCCGTTTACGTCGTCGGCGCTCTTCCAGCGTCCACCGACCGCGGTATTCTTATCGCGTTCGACCAAGCGAACGGCACCGAAGCATTCCAGCACACGCTGGCTGGGCCGATCGCCAACCGCCCTACGTTCTTAGGGTTCGACGGCGCGTCGCTGCTTCTCGTACACAGCACGGGGGTGACCGCTTTCGACCCGGTGTCGGGCACCATCCGCTGGACGGTCGACGAACTGACGCCGCGGCCGTCCGCGGAAAAATAGACCGCTCGCCTGGGCACAGCCTCGGACGTGGTTATGATCGCTCGATGAACAACATCCCGCAGGACCTTGAGACCGTCACGTTTGGCCTCGGCTGATTCTGGGGACCCGACTCCCGGTTCGGGGGTCTTGACGGCGTGGTTCGGACCGAGGTCGGCTACGCAGGCGGCGCCAAATCGAATCCTACCTACCACTCGCTAGGCGATCACGCCGAGGTGCTGCGGGTAGAGTTTAACCCCGCACAGATTGCTTTCAGCCAGTTCCTCGATTTGTTCTGGAACGCGCACGACCCGAGCTACGCGCGCAGCGGGTCCCAGTACCGCGCGATTCTGCTGTGTGAAAACGATCAGCAACACGCCGAAGCGTTGACTGGTGCGCGCGCCGTGCAGCGCGACCGCGGCACTCCGGTGCTGACAGAGATCGCCGTCGGTAAACCGTTCTACGCGGCGGAAGACTATCACCAGAAGTGGAAGCTGCGACGCCACGCGCAGCTCTTCGATGCGCTGCTCGACGACTTCGACGACGAGGCTGCCCTACTGCGCTCGTTTGCGGCCACCAAACTCAACGCCGCAGTCGGCGGTCATCTCAGTCGACAGCAATTGGACGCCCTCCACGATCAGCTGTCCCTGTCGGACGCTGCGCGCCGGGCGCTCGATGGTCCGCTCCCGCGGGCCCGTTTGGCGTGAAGACCGATCCTAGGACCACCCCGAGCTATGGCACTAAACCATTGTAATTAAAGACTTTTTAGATCATTAATCGGGGAGAGGGACGAACCGCGCGGACGTTCCCACCCGAGCTGCCTGGAAGCGGAACACCGTTCTGACGACAGGCTGACGTGCTGGCATCCACGGATTTTGACGGAATGATCGGCCGGGACCAGCGCGGCGGCCAGGTGCGAGTATCATCGGCGCAACATGACTCAGACCACGACCAATCCCGACACCGCCAGCGCCAAGCCGTTCAAGCCGGCCCCCTTCGGTACGCAGTTCGCGTCGCAGATGGGCATCGCATGGTACCGCGACGGCAAATGGTCCGACACGGAGATCGTGCCCGCAGATGAGCTGCGATTTCATCCGGGGACGCACGTCTTTCACTACGGCAGCTCGTGCTTCGAAGGCCAGAAGGCGTACCTGCAACCGAACGGCGATGTGTGCGTGTTTCGAATCGACAAGAACGTCGCACGCCTTCGTCAGAGCGCGGCGCTGCTCTACATGCCGCAGCCGAGCGAGGACCAGCTGAAATCGATGATCCTCGAAACACTGCGCGCCAACCGGAAAGAGGTCCCGCCGCCACCGGCCGCGATGTACATCCGACCCACGCTGATCGGCACGGAACGTTCGATCGGCAAAGCCGCGAAACCGTCCGCCGAGGCGTGCCTGTTCGTTCTGCTGTCACCTGTCGGCGACTACTTCGAGGGCGGCATGAAGCCGCTGAAGCTGCTGATCGACGACGAGAACATGCGCGTGGCACCCCACGCCGGCATGGTCAAGGCGGGCGCGAACTACGCTTCGGCGCTGCCGCACATCATGCGGGCGCGCGAAAAGTACAACGCCGACCAAGTGCTGTTCTGTCCCGGCGGCATCGCTCAGGAAACCGGCGCCGCTAACTTCTTGCTGTTCGATGAGAAACGCATCGTGACCAAGGATCTCGACTCGTCGTTTCTGCACGGCATCACCCGCGACTCCATTCTGAAGCTCGCCGCGAAACGCGGCATGACCGTCGAAGAGCGCCCGATTCCGATCCAGGAGATCCTCGACTGGTGTGCCAACGGCGAGGCCGCTCTGTCCGGAACCGCCGCGGTGCTCGCGAGCGTGGGCTCATTCGTGTACCAGGACAAGACGTACGTCGTCGGCAACGGTGAGGTCGGACCCGTCACCAGCGCCTTGCGCCAGGCGCTCGTCGACATCCAGCTCGGCCACGCCGAGGATCCGTTCAACTGGCTCACGAAGGTTTAGCTCAAACGTAGCTACCTCGCCTGGGTCGGGCGGTGCAGCTGCGCCAAAACCGGGCGGCCTCCCGTGCCGCGGTCTGCGGCAGGTGTAGCCGCAAGCGCCCGCGATCCGCAGCTCCACGAAGAGCTCGCGACCTGAGCACATCGCCAGCGTCAGCTGATTCATGCTCTTTGCTCTCGGCGTCGCAGGCTCCGCGTCCGGTGCGATCTAACTAGAAACAAAGCTCAGCAAATCCGATCCGCATGCGGGACGCCAGACCCGAAAATCGACGCGCAACGCCCGACTGCCGGACCCGACACCGGAACAAAAAAGGAACGGCGCCTCCCTTCCGGAAGACGCCGCCCTCACACCGGAGCCAGGTGTTACAGCAGGCTCTTGAGCGTCGTGCCCATCTCCGCCGGGGACGGAGCGACCTTGACACCCGCCGCCTCGAGCGCAGCGATCTTGTCGGCAGCGGTGCCCTTGCCGCCGCTGATGATCGCGCCAGCGTGACCCATGCGCTTGCCGGGAGGCGCCGTGGTGCCGGCGATGAAGGCCGCTACCGGCTTCTTCATGTTCTCCTTGATCCACGCAGCCGCCGACTCTTCGGCGCTGCCACCGATCTCGCCCATCATCATGACGGCTCGCGTGTCCGGGTCGTCATTGAACAGCTTCAGACAGTCGATGAAGTCCATACCACCGACCGGGTCACCGCCGATGCCGATCGCCGTGGACTGGCCGAGGCCGAGCGCCGTGAGCTGACCCACGGCTTCGTACGTGAGCGTACCGGAGCGGCTGACCACGCCGATGTCGCCCTTGAGGTGTATGTGGCCCGGCATGATGCCCAGCTTGCACTCGTCCGGCGTGATCACACCGGGACAGTTGGGTCCGACCATACGCACGTTGGATCCCTCCAGCTTGCGACGTACACGGATCATGTCCATCACCGGGATGCCCTCGGTGATCGGAATCACCAGCTCGCAGCCGGCGTCGATAGCCTCCAAGATGGCATCGGCCGCGCCCAGCGGGGGCACAAAGATGCAGCTGACGGTAGCGCCGGTTTCTTTGACGGCCTCGGCCACGGTGTTGAACACCGGCACCTCGACCTTCTTGCCGGACTTGTCTTCGGCCTCGAACTTCTGACCGCCGCGGTTGGGCGTAGCGCCGGCGACGATTTGGGTACCGTACGCAATGCACTGGCGCGAATGGAACGAGCCCGCCGAACCGGTGATGCCTTGCACCACGATCTTGGTGTCTTTGTTAACGAGAACACTCATCTGATGACTCCTTAAGCCTTCGCCAGTTCGACGATTTTTTTCGCGCCGTCGGCCATTGAATCGGCGGGCTCGATCTTGAGCCCGCTGTCTTTGAGGATTTTCTTGCCTTCATCGACGTTGGTTCCCGCAAGGCGCACAACGAGCGGCACCTTCAGTCCGAGTTCCTTGGTCGCCGCGACCACGCCCTCGGCGATGACGTCGCATTTCATGATGCCGCCGAAGATATTTACGAAGATGCCCTTTACCTTGTCGGAACTCAGGATCATCTTGAACGCCTTCGTCACCTGCTCTTTGGTGGCTCCACCGCCAACGTCCAAGAAGTTCGCAGGCTCACCACCGTAGTACTTGATGATGTCCATCGTGCTCATCGCGAGCCCTGCCCCATTGACGAGACAACCGATGCTGCCGTCGAGAGACACATATGAAAGCCCGGCGGCTTTCGCCTCGATCTCGACCGGGTCCTCTTCGGCTTTGTCCTGCAGCTCTTTCCAGTTTGGATGCCGCGGCTCGGCGTTCGAATCGAAGTTGATCTTCGAGTCGAGAGCGACCACGTCACCAGCGCCGGTCACGACCAGCGGGTTCACTTCGCACAGCGAGCAGTCTTCTTTCTCGAAGAGCTCGGCGAGCGACATGAGGATCTTGACGAACTGCTTCACCGTCTTTTTCGGTTCCGGTGTGCCCTCGCCGATGTTCAGACCGTAGGCCAGCTTGCGTGCTTGATACGCGCCTAGGCCGATCAGCGGATCGACGAACTCGGTGAGAATCTTCTCGGGCGTTTCTTCGGCGACCTTTTCGATCTCCACGCCGCCTTCGGTCGAAGCCATGACGGCGATACGACGTGTCGCCCGGTCGACGACCAGGCCCAGGTACAGCTCGCGTTTGATGTCGAGCCCCTGCTCGATGTAAAGCCGCTGCACCTTCTGACCCTCTGGGCCTGTCTGATGCGTGACGAGCTGCATACCGAAGATCTTGCCGGCGGTTTCCTTCGCGGCGTCGAGGCCCTTGGCGACCTTGACGCCTCCGCCCTTGCCGCGACCACCCGCGTGGATCTGCGCCTTGACGACGACGACGTCGTTTTTGGTCTCGTCGATCAGCTTCTTGGCCGCCGCCGACGCCTCATCGACTGAGAACGCTGGGATGCCTTTCGGAATCGGGATGCCGTACTTCGCGAAGACTTGCTTGCCTTGATACTCGTGGATCTTCATCGTGTTTCCTGCTGTGGGCCTGGCGGCGATGCCGCATCGGGCGGGCTTGGTTCCGCCGGCTCGGGGCAGCGAAGTAACTCCATGGCCAAGCTGCCGCAACCATCGACAGGCGCCGCGCGTTTGTTGGTAGCCACGCACAAAAAAACGCGCCCTCCAGTGCGGAGGGCGCGCATTTGTCGGCACTCGTGGAGCGTCAGTCGGCGCTCTTGTTGACCACATCGACAACGGACTGGACCGCCGCCAGGCTCGTTTTCATCATGTCCTGTTCGGCCGGCGATAGCTCAAGCTCGATGACTTTCTCGACGCCACCGGCACCGATCACGCACGGCACGCCCAGGTACATGCCGTTGCAACCGTACTGCCCGGTTAGGTGGGCCGCTGCCGGCAGCACGCGCTTCTCGTCGTTGAGATACGCGGCAGCCATGGAAATCGCTGCGGCCGCCGGCGCGTAGTAGGCACTGGTGCCCATCAGACCGACGATCTCGCCACCGCCCTTGCGGGTGCGCGCCACGATCTCATCGAGCTTGTCCTTGGCGATGAACTTGGAGATCTCGATACCGTTCACCGTCGTGTACGACAGCAGTGGGACCATCGTGTCGCCGTGGCCACCCAGCACCATGGCGCGAACGTCCTTGACGCTCACCCCAGCCTCGCGAGCGAGGAATAGACTAAACCGCGCGCTGTCCAGCACCCCCGCCATGCCGCATACCTTGTTCGCCGGGAAACCGGTGCGACGCTGGAACTCGTACACCATCGCGTCGAGCGGGTTGCTGATCACGATGACGAACGCGTTCGGGCAGTGCTTTTTCGCGTTGTCGGCCACGTCACGAATGATCGGCACGTTCATCCCGACCAGGTCATCCCGCGACTGCCCGGGCTTGCGCGGAATGCCGGCGGTGATGATGAGCACATCACTGTCCTTGCAGTCTTCCCAGTTGCCCGATCCGATGACGCTGCCGTCGGAGCCGCTTTGAGTCGACGCCTGCTCCAAGTCCAGAGCCTTACCCTTGGCGAAGTTCTCTTTGGCCGGAATGTCGAACAGCACGACGTCGCCGAGCTGTTTTGTGAGCGCTAGATTCGCGAGTTCGCCGCCGATGTTGCCGGCGCCGATGAGACTGATTTTCTTGCGTGCCATGTGCAGATCCTTTCGAAATGCCCTTCAAAAACGGATGGTCTTCCAAACGGAGGGTCGAGTTCGATGCGTGCGCCGACGTAAACCAGCCGGGACCGCGCGGCAACGCCTGGAAGTTTTCATTGCGTTTCTTTCGTGTCGGAGCCTGTCGCGGCGATGTTTCCATGTCGACGTGCCGCTCCAGTGTCGTGGTGCTCCCACGGCCACGCAGGCGCGATGGAGACCCAGGCTTGTGGCAACTGCGGATCGCAGCAGCGGTTGTGCGGCAACGACTGCACATCGAGCACCTGCCAGGGCTCGGGCGCGTGCTCACCAGGTGCGACGACGCTGACCAAGTGCGATCCGACGTGCCCGGCCGGCGGGAGCATGACCCGTGCGTACTGCAGCCTCAACTGCGGCAGCTGTCCTGAGACGAATAACGCGGCGGACTGCTCCCTAAACTGAAACAGCCAAGCGCGGCGGAGTTCGCTGTTGTTTTGGATCGCGGCCAGATGCCAAGAATTTCGCCGCTGGGTCGTGTATCGTCTCGGCGTGCAACAGCCCACGCTTCTGTTGGTAGGAGTTCTAGGCGTCGCGGCAGTAGCGGCTTGCAGCGGCGCGCCGACGCGGCCGAAGTCCGGCAGCCCGGCGACGCCTCCACCCAAGACACGTGCGGCCGTTCCCGACGACTGCGCTATCGTTCCTGGCAAGCCGGCGCCGGATCCGCTCAAGCGCGAATACCTGGGCGTCGCGGCAAAGGCCAAGTGCGATCGCGGCGTGTACACGATCATGGGGGGCGTCACCCATTTCCTCGGCGTCGAGTGTAGCTACTGCCACGACGAGTCGGATTACCCGAAGATGACGCATCGCAAGCGCATCGCGAACTGGATGGCGCAAGAGCTCATCCCGTCCCTACAGGCCAAGACGGGTAAGGACATCTGGTGCAACGACTGCCACGTCGTGGACGGCAAAGGCACCGCGAAGATCCTCAAAGATCCACGCAACCAGCCGTACGCCGTCGAGTGGATGAGCACTCAACTAGTCGAACGCTTCACGCGGCCGGATGGCGAGCCGCTTCGCTGCAAGGCGTGTCACGGCGCGAACATCGGCAGCCCGGACTTCAAGCGCGAGCTGATCCTCAAAGACTTGGGCATCGTCGATCCCCCTGCCGCTCCGCCGCCGACTGCGCCGACCCCGCCGGCGAAAGCTTCCGACACGGGTGCGCCAGCCGACGCGTCAGCGCCTCCCGCCGACGGCGGTAAGCCCGCCCCTTAGGTCAGCACTTCGGTCCGGGACCGCTACAGCACGAAGCTCCGCTGGCGGCAGCGCAGTCCAGCGACCACGTGCACGCCGGCAAACAGAACTGCCAGCTGCCGGCAGCGCAACACCGCCAATTGCTGCCGCCTTGATGCTCACACTCGCTTCCCGACTTCAGGGTGCAGGCGCCCCACGTGCAATCGGACTGGCACACTTGCTCCGCACACATGTCGCAAGATCCGGCGCGCGTGGCTCCCGGCGTGCATTCGCCCGTGCAACCCATGCCGCCGGATCCGGCCATCGATGCCGAGCCGGCCGAACCGCCCGACCCCGAACCACCGGGGCCGGTCCCACCCGACCCCGAACCGCCGGGTCCTGACCCCCCCGGGCCCGCCCCGCCAGGACCGCCGCCACCGGGTCCTGAACCGCCTGGACCCGTCGCGCCGGCGCCCGCTTGACCGGCAGCGCCGCCCGGGCCGCCGCCGCCGGGCCCGGCGCCGCCGGGACCACCCGGCCCGTTGAAGCCCTCCGGTTCGTTGGTAGCCACCGCGGTCCCGTCGTGCCCGGTGCACCCTGCGAGCCCCGAACCAGCCGGAATTGCAACAACAAGCGCTCCCCAGAGCAACGTTCGACGCAGACCCTTCATCGTTTGGCAGGTTATCACGCCACCGCCGCGACCGCCCCGCTTCGGCGCCCCTTGCGGCCGGACGGCGGTCGAGGCATGCAATCGGCCAGATTATGCAGGCTCAAGATACTGACGAGACCGAGACCGCGGCGAGCGAACCCGCCAAGAAACCGAAGAAAAAGGCCAAACAGGCTAGCTTCTGCCGGTCCTTGGACGACGAGGCAGTCGGCGAGATCAAGTCCGGGCTATTCGGAGAACTGCTCTCCAAGCTCGGCGCCGAGGGCTTCGACATCCAGCTCAAGGACGGCACGCTGGTGGCGTACTGGGGCGGAACGGCGACCATCGCGTTCGGCCGGACGACCAAAGGTGCGATGTGCACCATGGTTCCGCGCAAGTTCGCCGAAAAGCTGGAATTCCCCAAGCGCCTCGGGCTCAAAGGCACGCTGTCGTGCTTCCAGATGGACGACGAGTTCAAGGGTGCACTCAACAGCCAGCTACACGCGCTCCTCGACATGGTCGAACGGGCAGATGGTAAGGATGGCCCACTCGAGTCCAAGTTCATGACGTCGAACCCGGGCTCTGCCGGCATCCTGCCGCTCGATCGAAACGTTCAGTTTCCCGGCGTGCGCTCAAAGCTGGACATCGTCGCAGTCGAGGAGGAAGCCGACCGCCGGCTGCTGTTGGTCGACATTCGCCAGGGGACCAGCGCCGACATTGCGAAAGCCCACGTCACCCTGGAGCAATTCTACGCGACGTGCAGCGAAGACGGCCGCCTGAAGCAAGAGTACGCTGACGAATACCACCGCATGCTCGCCCAACGCGTCGAGCTAGGGCTGCCCGCGCTGGATCCGAAGGTGATCGAACCTGGCATGAAGGTCGCCTGCCTCCTCGCGCTCGCGCACTTCAAGACCGATTCGACCATCCGGCAACGCTTGCTCGACAACACCGCCAAGCTGCATCTGCCGCTCTTCATGTGCGAGTTCGCCGGCAGCAACGCTCGTGTGCCTCACCAGCGGCTTTGGGAACCGCTCGGTCGCGCCCGCGACAGCTTCCAGCGCGAGCAGCGGTTCTAGGTTCTAGCACCTAGTGCATCTAGAACTGTCCGACCAACGACAGACCGGCTCGCTCGGGCGACACGTTTGGCAGCACAGCCATACGTCCGGCGGAGCCGGATACCGTCGGGAACAACGTGCGGTAGTACAGCAGGCTTGGCATGAAGTAGCCGGTCGCGTAGCCGAGCGCGTGACCGACCAAGACGTCTGTGGCGTGATGGTTGTCGCTAACAATGCGTAGCGCCCCAGCGCCGACTGTAAACGCCACGCCAAATACACATGAACCGATATCGAGCAACCGCGATCGATACAGGGACAGCTGCGTGTGATGGGCACAGCCCAGCCCTGCCGCGGTCGCCGTCAGCTGTGAGTGGCCGCTGTAAAACGAGCGAAAACGCGTCGAGTTATCGCAGTCTGAACGGTAGTTATCGTCCTTTTCACATTCGCGAACGTAGGGCCTTTCGCGGGCGGCGAGCTGCTTCGTGACGGTATTGAGGAGACCACCGACGGCGTACGCCTGCGCGCTGATGACGAGCATCTGCCAAGCGATGTCGGGGCTGTTGCGTCCCAGCCATGCGACCGCCAGTATATCTACGCCGATTTGGTAACCAACAGCGCCGATCACCAGTACATCGCTCGCGATTGACGCGCGGTTTCGCCCCGCGACGGACCCCGCCCGGAGCCACTCCCGGAACGGCTCATCGTGGAGAATAGGCCGACTCCACGACGGCTCGGTCGGTTTCGCGACCAGAGCGCCGAGCGTTAGATAGCCCGCGCCCGCCGCACCGGTAACGATGTACTCCGGTGTACCTACCCGACGCCAAGTCGGCTTCCACGTAAGCTCTCGCCCGGACGCGTTCTGCGCGAATGCGCTTCGTGTCTGAGTAATGCCAGCCAGGCACAACCCCATGCTGAGCAGCAGTGCGGGCGCGCGTGGGGAAACGGGAGCGATTCTAAGCAGAGCGCCGACGATACCACCCCAAGATTGGACAGTGGGCGGCTACTCCGCGGGTGCGCCGGCGAATTCGGGTTCGTCCTCATCGCGGGACGCGAGGTTTCGGAAGTCCTCCGACACCAAGTAGAGGCACGGCACTAGCAGCAGGATGATGAACGTAGCGAACAGCACGCCAAACCCCAAACTGATCGCCATCGGGATCAGAAATCGCGCCTGCCGCGAGCGCTCCAAGATCATCGGGAACAGCCCCAGGAATGTCGTGAGCGACGTGAGCATAATCGGTCGAAACCGCCGCATCCCGCCGTGGACGATCGCCTCGTACCGATCCATCCCGCCAGCGCGAGCCTTGTTGGTGGCGTCGATCAGCACGAGCGAGTCGTTCACCACCACGCCGGAGAGCGCGATCACTCCGAACATACTGATCACGCTCATGCCGAAGCCCATAAGCGCGTGACCGAGCACGGCACCGACGATACCGAACGGAATGGCGCTCATCACGATCAGCGGCTGGACGTAGCTCCGAAAGGGGATCGCTAGCAGCGCGTAGATCGCAAACAGCGCGATGACGAAATTGCGTCCAAGACTGGCGAACGTCTCTTTCTGTTCGCGCTGACTGCCCGCGAGCTGCACCTTCAAGCCCGCGTACTTCTTCTTCAGCGCTGGAAATTCGTCCTTGTTGATCGATGCCATCACCTCGCGCGACGATTTTACGCCGGCGGCCAATTCGGCCCTGACCGAGACAATACGCTTGCCGTCCTCGCGCCCGATCACGGTGGGGGACGTCGTCCGCTTGAACGAGGCGACGTACGATAAAGGAACGCTACCCCCCTGCGGCGTGCGCACTCGAAATCGCTCGAGATCGAATTCCGATCGCCGTTGGTCTTCGGGCAGTCGCACCATCACGCGAACCTCGTCGCGGCCCCTCTGTTCGCGCGCGGCCTCCGCCCCGAAAAACGCACCACGAAGCTGTCGCGCCACATCCGTCGACGTCAGCCCGAGCGTGGCGGCGTTAGGCAGAAGGCTGAACTCCAGCTGCGGCTTGCCCGCGGCGTAGCTGTTCTCGATGTTCGTTAGCGCCTGATAGGACCGCAGCGACTCGGCGAACTCTTCGCTTGCGGCCGCCAAGAGCTTCTCATCCTGGTGCACCAGCTGGACGTCTACGGCCGCACCAGCTCCGGGTCCGGAGTCCGAGTTGAAAGCCAACGATCGAACTCCGCTGAGCAGGGGAACCGCCTCCTGCCACGTCTTTGAGAACTCGAGCGCGCTGAACGAGCGATCCTCCGCGGGCACTAGGTTCGCGCTCACGGAAACCAGGTGACCACCAGACTCAGTTTGGCCACGACCCGCCGTGGCCGAACCCAGCGTGGTGAATACACCCACGACCTTGTCGGCGACGCCGCGCTTTTCGATGGCCTCTTGCAGGGCGGACTCCAGCTTTCGCCGAACCTCACGAGCCTTCTCTTCGGGAGCGCCGTAAGGAAGCCGCGCGGTCGCCTTGACCTCGTCACCTTCGAGCTTCGGGAAGAAGTCGAACGGCACGAGACCGCTGCCCACGACGCCCGCCGTCAACGCGAGCATAGCGACACCGATGCCTACGGCGATGTACCGGAACCGCAACACCAGCTTGAGGACAGGCGCGTAGCCCCAGACGATGAATCGCTCCAGTCCGCGGGCGATGCGTTCCTGCACGGCGTTGATCCGGCGCATAACCCGGCCTGGCCGTTTGGTTTTGGAATGAGCGAGATGCGCTGGGAGAATGAAGAACGACTCGAACAACGAGAACACCAGCACGAGGCAAACAACCGAAGGGATGAGCGCAAAGATCTTGCCGATAAACCCCGGTACGAAGAACAGCGGCGCAAATGCGGCCACGGTCGTGAGAATCGCGAACGTGACGGGCGCCGCCATCTCGCTGGCGCCTTCGATCGCCGCCTGAAGATAAGGCACGCCAGCCTGCTGCTTCGTGTAGATGTTCTCGCCGACAACGATCGCGTCGTCGACGACCATGCCGAGAGTGACGATGATCGCGAAGCTCGTCACCATATTGATGGAAATACTGAAGCTCGGCATCATCG
>JAUIKB010000814.1 GCA_030430975.1 Polyangia bacterium | reverse complement strand
AGCAACCAGCCTCCGCCCGGCGGTGAGCCTCCTCCCGGCGGTGCGCCTCCTCCCGGCGGCGGACCTCCCCCTGGCGGCGAGCCTCCTCCTGGCGGCGAGCCACCTCCTGGCGGTGAGCCACCCCCGACGGAGCCGCCCCCGACGGAGCCGCCCCCGACCGAGCCGCCCCCGACCGAGCCGCCGCCGT
The DNA here is from genome assembly GCA_030430975.1 of Polyangia bacterium. Classification (GTDB taxonomy): domain Bacteria; phylum Myxococcota_A; class Polyangia; order Polyangiales; family Polyangiaceae; genus JAUIKB01. Next base: position 3,468 of record JAUIKB010000814.1, on the reverse strand, counting down.
CGACCTGTCCCGATCCCTCCGGCGTGCCCGGGCCCCTCGAAGGCAATATCGTTCCGCTGACGCAGAGCTGGCAGGGGTTCGATGAGACCGGCAACCAGACTCAGATCTCGGCGCAGGACCTGTACGACTGCGACGGCTCGAAGGGCATCAACGCGATCCTGTTCATCTCCTCTGCGGCTTGGTGTGGACCCTGCCAGCAAGAAGCGCAGGAACTGAATGGCAAGATGCAGGGCGGCTGGACGGCTAAGGGCATCAAGGTCGTCTCGCTGATCATTGAGAGCGCTAACCGGCAGCCCGCATCGCTTGGCACGGCTGACCAATGGCGGCAGCAGTTCAATGCACAGGGTTGGATGGTCGGCGCCGACCCTGAGTCATGGTTCCGCGCGAGCACGCTACCGACGCAGATCATCGTGAACCCGCGCGACATGAAGGTTGTCGAGCGTATCAGCGGTGCACCGTGGTCGATGCCGACGCTCGAGAACCTGGCCGCCCAGAACCAGTAAACAGCCGCCCTAGTGGCATCGTGCACGACCCGCCGGCTAGCCGAGCGGGTCGTCCGCATTTTGTTGTCAGGTGCGGTCGTCGTCAGGCAGCGACTGGACGTCATCGAAGTCCTGCAGCACAGCCGCGTCGTTGACCTGAACGCGGGCGTACGACGACGCGCGCCGAAGCACCGACCGCATGGAGTCGTGCGTTGGATCCGCGCTGAGAACGCGTGCCCACGCATCCGCGCCGACGAGGAACGGGTGCCCCGCCCGTCCTTGGTACTCCGGTTTGACCACGGCGGACGGGCGGGTTCGATAGTGTTCGATCAGCGCCGCTACCGTTTGCCACCGAACCCCCGGATGGTCGATCAGCGCAACCAGCGCCGCTGTAGCGGGTTTCGCCAGCGGTAGTGCCAGTTGAAGCGACCGCAGCGGCCCCAACTCCGGCTCGGGGTTGTTGACGCTGGTCGTCGCTGGATGCGCTGCCAGCGTCTCCAAGATCGCCCCTGCGTGCGGCTCGGCAACGACCACGACGACCCGTTCGCATCCGCCGGTGGTCAACGCGTCGATGCCGTGGTCTAGCCATGTCTTTCCGTCTCGGTGAAGGAGCGCTTTGCAGCGCCCCATCCGTAGCGACGCCCCCGCGGTCAGCACGATGCCGACGAACGTCACGAGTCGCTCGCGGCGTCCGGTATCTGATTTGTGTCGAGGGTCATCGAGCCGCCCGATCCGCCTCGCCGAGCGCTCACGAGCTCGGCGACGATCGACACGGCGATTTCGTCGGGAGTGAGCGCGCCGATATCCAAACCGATCGGTGCGCGCACACGGCGGACATCGGCGTTAGGCTCCCGAGCCTGTATCCGTTGAAACACACGGATGACCTTGCGCTTCGATCCGATCATGCCCAGGTACGCCGTGGGCTCGGCGATGCAGCACCGCAGCGCTTCCTCATCGATGGCGTGGTCGTGAGTGCAAATCACGACGTACGTGTTGGGATCGAGGCGGATGGCGGACGCTCGGTACGCTTCGGATGGAGTCATCTGGACGCGCGTGCACTCGGGGAAACGCTCGTCTGTGTTGAACTCGTCGCGCGGATCGACGACGACCACGTCAAAACCGACCTGGCGCGCGATCTTGGCGGTCGGCAGCGATACGTGGCCCGCGCCGAATAGCACTAGGGTCGGTTCAGCCTCTGCTCGCTCCACGAAGATCTCCATTTCTCCACCACAACACATACCCAGATCTCGTGCCAGGTGGTGACTGACGGTTCGAGGCTGGCCGTCATCTAGCGTTTGCCGCAACGCATCGATGGTGACGTGTTCGATTCGCCCTCCGCCGACGGTGCCGGTCAAGCCCTGCGTTGTCAGCAAGAGTCGAGCGCCCGGCACTTGCGGTGTGGACCCGGCCACGCGCGTTACCGTCGCTAGCGCGGCTGCCTCGCCCCGCTCCAGGGCGCGCATGAGTTCCAGTGTGACCTTAAGCACGCGTAGACTCTATGCGACAGACGGCGCCGGATACATCCTACAGTTGGATACTTGTGCCAGCTTGCTGCGGGACGAATTGCGAAGGATCTCGGCCGCTTAGTCTCCGCGCTCTGGGCTGGCACCGCGTTTGCTGAGGGTACGTCGTGCGGCGACGTCCGCAAGGCTCCGAAACGGGAGGGGAACTCGTGGTTCAAATCAATACAGACGTGCTGTCAGCGGCGGTGTCGTGGCTGCAAGAAGAGGGCTTCATGCGCAGTGTGCGAAGCGGCCTATCGGTGGGCACGCGCAGTCTGCTCGAAACCAGTCTACCGCGAGGTAAATGGGTCAACGCTATATATCTTGTAGAAATATTAGATCAGCTCGGCCGACGATACGGCGTGGAGTCAGTCCGCCGGATGGCTTTCTCCGCGACCAGCGATCTGCTGCTCCTGACGCTTGAGCCCGCGCCTCTACAGGGCGTGACCCCGTACGAGGCGCTGGCTCGCGGCAGGCACTTGCTCGAGCGCGCGCTACGCGGGGCTGACTTCGTAGTCGAAGGTCTGGACGAGCAAACGTTGCGCTGTCGGTTCGTCGCCCCGGGTTTGAGGGTGACGGATACAAGCGCTGAGGCGCTTGGGGGCGTGTTGGGCGCCGTGCTTGCCTACTGTCGGGTTAGCGGTTGGACGCTCGTCGAGGGGGTCGAGACCGGACCCCGAGTGACGACAACGAACGTGTTGTGCAACTGGGTTCCGGTGGCGGCGTGAGCTACGGTCCGTAGAACTCGACGCCTGTTCCGGCAAGCACTTCGCCGGCTCGCACTAAGCTTGGGTTTGGTGGCGTGCCGGTCGTGTTGCTGAACCACTCGGATGTTAGCGGTCCTGTGAGCCACGACTTGGTCACATATCGATAGGTCGCGATGGTCTTGCTGTAGCCAACGTAGCGGTTGGCCGCGGGGGGCGCGGGGGGCATCAAGCTGTCGACCGCGACGAGCCATCTGGGGGTGTCGTTGACGACGACTCCTGGCGCGCCAGGCGCGAGTTCGAACTTCGATGTCTTGACGACGGTTGATGGGGAACTCATGTGGTAAAGATACAGCGTGCTCTTGGACAAGAACGCCATCTCATAGTCGGTCGCGCCGTAGCTGACATCCTGCAGGCGCTTGATGTTGGACCCCGTGAAGGTGGCGCCTGTCACGTCGGGTGGTAGTCCGGCAAAGCGTTCACTGGCGTGAAGCGGCGGAAGCCAGGTGCCGTTTCGCTTCGAATAGAGACAACCATTGTCGCTGAGCACGGCGGTTTCGGTGTCACCGGGGACGTGAATGATGGCCGCGATGCTGTGCGTAGGTGGACCGTTAGGGTCCGAACCCCATACCTTGTCTAAAGGGTCCTTCTTCCATGTGGTCGTGAACGTGTAGCGGTTCCAGATCGGGCCAGGCTGCGGCGTGCAGCCGTTTGTTGAAGGGCTGCCGCCGGTTCCTGCGGTGGCTCCGGTCGCGCCCGAGCCGCCCAAACCCCCGGCGC
>JAUIKB010000813.1 GCA_030430975.1 Polyangia bacterium | reverse complement strand
TCTCGCGGCGCGCGCCGAGCCCGCTACAGTTTGCTCGCCTTTTTAGCCGCTTCGCGGCGTCGGCTCGCTACGGCTTCGCCGTGTGTCCAACTTTCCGGGTTGCTGGGGTCAGGTTGGCCAGTGTCGTCGCGCGCCGCTCAAGAGGGGCGTCGCTTAACCTCCTCCGTGTTTCTATTTGGGCCCTTCGGAAGGCGTCGGTTAGCACGGGTTGGTGGATTGTTGACGTGAGTCGTGAGGTCTTCCAGCCTTTGAGAAGTGGAGGCTAGGTTCTGGTGTGTCGACGGTGTTGGTGAGCATGCGATCGAGTGCATGCCAGTGCCGCTGCGGGCGATCTTCGATGCGCACGACCAGGAGGTCGGGCAACCAGCTGCGGCGCTGATCGATCTTCCGGAGCCCATGCTGCGGAGCCAGGTAGCCGTTGGGGGCAGGCTTGCGCCTGTTGTCGCCGCTTGTCGTTGCCTGTGTCAGCAAGCCGGTAGCACGTCGGTCGCGGCGGCGCGGGCGGCGTATCATCGGCAGGAGGAAACCTATGAAGACGACGACGGATTCTGTCCCGGCGAACGCCTGTTCTTCACCCTGGTCAGGCTGGACTTGGGCAATGCACTCCGCATCCTCGCTCGGCCTGGGGCGGCGGGTTGGGTCATCGTCACCAATTGCGTCTAACGCCGGGCGCGGCCCGGTGCGCGCCTAGCGGCCCGCGGAAAAGGCGTTTAAATCTGCGGGTTTTAGCGCTTAGGGTTGCGCGTTCGTGGGGATTTGGGCGCGGTGGTGGCGGGCTGCGCTATGACACCGGCCATGACGTTCCGCCTTCTTCGCTTCTTTGGACCTGCGACTGTAGCCGTGGCCACCCTCAGCGCCTCCGCATGTGGACCGCTGCCAGAATCGAAGAAGCCGACGCCGAAACCGGTCGCGTCGGTTCAGACGAAGAAGCCACTACGGGTCCAGCTCGGCGAGGCGCTGCGCACGGTGAAAAGCCGCGGCCCGATCCTTGCGGCGCTTAACGCTGACGTGAAGGCGGACCTCCAGGCGATTCTGGCCCAACTCCCCGCCAACGAACGCAAGGCGCTGCTGGAGCCCGGGGGGGAGCTGGCGCAGAAACGGCCGCTGCTGCACACACTGGCTGGCGGTGACGATCCGGTCGCGCTCTTCAGCCTGGCAACGCAGGCGTTCGCTTCAGAGATGATGTACGTCGCCCGCGGCCAGGGGAAGAACAAGAAGAAGGGGACCGGTGATCTGGTCGGCGTCGTGGCGGAGCTCGCGCGGCGTAGCGCTTCACAGTGGCTCCGGGAGCAGGCGGTCCTGGTGAACTCCGACCGGGCGCTGACGCCGGCTCAGCTGCTCGCGATCGTGAAGGCTGCGGACGTGGTCGGCCGACACGATATCACGCGTCTAGTGCACCAAGTCGTAGCAGACATCGATCCCAATCCGCTCCGCAAAGCGCAACTCGCCAAGGCGTATGCGGAGGAACTCGATGAAGCCAACGCGGTGGCGGCACTCAGCAGCGTTGGCGATGCCAAGCCGGCGAACGCTGCGGAACGCATTGAATGGGATGCCGCTCGCCGCGCCGTCGAGGCAGTTAAGCTCGTGAAAGCGCCGGCGAGCGGCCGCGACAGCGTGCTCACGAAGGCCCGCGCCTATCTGGATCTCAAACGATACGAAGAAGCCAGTGACACGCTCAAAGCCACGTCGCCCGCTTCAGATCTCGCGCTGGCGACGGCCACGGCGCGGGCTCGTCTCAAGGGAACTGCCTGCCCGGGCGTCCCGGGTGGCGCGGGCAACGTGTTGATTTGCGCTTCTGCTTGGAAAAAGGACAGCACGGCCAAAGCGATGCGCGCGCTGCTCAACAAAGCGTGGGCGACCGGAAAGGGCAGGGACTCGCGCGCGCTGGAAACTCATCTCGCGCTGGGTCATGTCGTGCCATGGGTGTACGGCCTGGTCACCGAACGGATGACTCAATCCGCGTTTACGAAGCGGTTGAAGGCCTTCAAGGCGGCCGTGAAAGAGGCTGCTAAGGTCGAACCTACGCTGACCGGCCTTGAGCTATTCGTGGACGCGCACTGGGCTGGTGCGCAAGCCGGTCTGGATCGACGCTCTGGTGCTCGCGGAATACCGTCCAAGGCAGTGCAAGACCAGTTGATTGCGCGCGCAAAGAAGCTAGCCGCCGAGCGTCCGCAGGATCGATTCGTTCAGTCGGGGGTGCTTGGCGTGGCCGCTCTGTTTTCGCACGAGCGCGACGTGTTCGAACTCATCGAGATGCTTCCCGACGAGCTGCATCACGAGAACACGCTATCGCGGGCCACGTTGCGGATGTGGACAGCCATCGCCCGTAAGCGCACGGCCACCGCGGAAAAGGCGCGAGCGGAGTTTCAGCGTGCGCTGCCGAACGACGAGCGGGCAGCCCAATTGGTGTTGTACATGGCGGAGGCTGATGCTGCGCTCGCCGACGACAAGAAGAACTATGAAGTGCTCCAGAAAGTCGCCAAGCAGCTGCAGAGGCCCGGCACGCCCATCTTTTTGCGCCTCCAAGCGGTGCTCGATATGGCCGGCAGTCGTGCTCGAAGGGGTGAACGCTACGAAGCCATCGACGTGCTGAACAAGATAGTTCCCAGCCTGCCCAAGCGACTGCCGATCGGTGCCGACATGGCGACGTTGGCCAAGAGCTACCTGCTGATTCTGCGCGCGAGGGCCGCTGCTGGACCGGAGCGAATCGAATACCGGAACAAGCTGGCGTTGCACATCATGGAGAGCGTGAAGGCGGGTGTTGAGCTGCCGCCGTCCGCCCAGTTCTGGCAGGAGCTGTGGGTGCTCGACCTGGACTATCGGATCAAGCTGAAGCAGTGCCGCAAGGTCGCTAGGTGCGCCGCGAGGGAGAAAAAGCGCTTGGCCGATGCGCTGGCAACCGTCCGCGATCGCCTAGGCAAGGAGACATCCACGTTGTTCTTTCACGGCGCCCTGCCAGCGGGTGTGATGCAGCTGAGTTTCAACGTCGCGTCGAATATCGAGTTGATGCCGGCCGTGCATTTTCAGCCACGCTTGCTGGTGTTGGAGATGCCGGGGCGGGGTGTCGAACCGAGCAAAGTTGCACCACCTCTGCCGACGCCGCCGCCGAAGAAGTAGAGCTGGCGTCGACCCTCTGCCGAAGCGCTGCTTCTACGTGGCGGCTTAGTTCGGCACACTGTCGCGCGACGCTGTTCAGCGATTCGTGGACGAGTTTCAGATCATCGGATGAGACGTTCGCGAGCATTCCCACCTCTTGATTCAGACGAGGTCGCCGGGCTACCAAGCGCTGGAGGCCCCTCGCTGCCTTAATGCACTCCGGGACCCGCGGGCGTCCCCGCCGTCGGCCCTTTGAAGAGCGCAGCGCGGAGACTTCACGCTGCAACTGGACGACCGTCCAACCCTCGCGTTGAGCGCGTCGCAGTAGCCGGCACTGTTCCGCGGGTTCGAGGCCAAACACCACTCGGAAGTGCGTCTTGCCGAGGTTCGGGTAGCGTCGGAGGTCGAGGCGAGTGTGTAGTTCGTACAAAAGAAGGGAACGTTGGAGTTCGAGCTCCGATCCATGGCCGCGGTTATCTCGAAGCAGGCGTCGAAAAGCGCTACTGCGCGCTCGCTCTCGCTGCAGCCGAGTCACGTCGCCGGAGAAGCACAGGTGCAGTA
>JAUIKB010000010.1 GCA_030430975.1 Polyangia bacterium | reverse complement strand
GGGTGAAGAGATGAGGAAGCCGATATGGTTTGGGCTCGCTGGCGTGGCGCTGGCGGCAGCGGTCGCCTGTAGCGGAGATGACTTTGGCTCGGGCGGTTCGGCGGGTAGCGGCGCTGGCGGGTCCGGGGGCACGGCAGGCTCGGGAATGGGAGGCACCGGCGGCACTGCCGGAAGCGTTTCAGGCGCGTGCGTCGGCGCGTCCGACGGCAAGCCGTGCGGCACCGGTCAGATCTGCATTGCTGAGCAGTGCGCGGTGTCGGTGTGCGGCGACGGCGTCGTCGATCCGGCCAGAGGCGAGACATGTGACGATGCCAACGGCGACGATACAGACGGCTGCAGCAACGAGTGCGAGCGCGCATGCACCAGCGACGCGGCGTGTGACGATGGCGACGCATGCAACGGCGTGGAGATTTGCGACGTCACGGCCTCGAAGTGTGTCGCCGGCACGCCCAAGGATTGCGACGACGCCAACGACTGCACGAGCGACTCGTGTGACTCGATGACGGGCGACTGCGTCAACGACGACGTGGCCGACGGCACGGCCTGCATGGACGCGGGCACGGGTGGCTTTGCCGGCGCGACAGCGATCTGCATCTCGGGGTCGTGTCAGGGGTCGGCATGCAAGGATGGGTACGTCGACACAACTGCGGGCGAGGACTGCGAAGACGGCAATGACGTAGACGGCGACGGCTGCGACAACGACTGCACGTGGTCGTGCACCAAGGATGCCGACTGCGACGATTCAGACATGTGTACCGAGGGGGACGGTTGCGACCTCGCGACGCACACGTGCAAGGTCACGACGCCTCTAACGTGCACGCCGTCGAGTGCTTGCGTGACAGCGGCGTGCGAAGCAACGAGTGGCTGCACGGAAACTCGGATCGACGGGGACAGCGACGGAGCTTTCCCGGACGACATTTCCGATGGCTCCGGTCCGTGCGGGATGGATTGCGACGACACCGATCCGGACGTGAAGCCGGGGCAGACGATGTGGTTTGCGGAAGCAAAATCCGGCATCGGCTTCGACTACGACTGCAGCGGAACGGAGGAGAAACGCTGGCCAACCATCGCGTCGAGCACGTGTCCTCTCAGCGATTGCGCGGCGGGGCACGGGTGGACAGATATTGTTCCGGATTGTGGTAAGCCAGCCTTCTTTTCTACCTGCACGTACAACGTGCAGTCCGGGATTTGTGTTGGCGGTAGCACAGCCAAAATTCAGGAGTGCCACTGAATCCGTTTGGTTAGCTTGACGGTTCGCGTCCGATGTCGCGCTCGGCGCTACCGCGTCCCCACCAACCCCAGCAGTTCTGACAGCCGGCCGATCACTCCTTCGGTCCCACTCTCGCGCTCACCCACCACTCGACACCCGCATCCGTCGTCCGCCGTCTCCGTCCCGCCGGTGAGTCCGGGGCCCGCTGCGGTCGCTCCGGAACCGGAAGCGCCGCCGGTGACCAGCGTCCCGCCGGTGCCGCCCGCGCCGCCGATCAAGCCGCCGCCGATCCCGGACATCGCGCCCGTGCCCCCGCTGCTGGCACCGCCAGTGGCGTTCGGATCCTCGACGCACATGCCCATGGAGCACGTCTCGCCCGTCGGGCAGACGGCGCCCATGCAGTCGTCGACGCACTGGCCGCCTTCACAGTGCGTGCCGGCGTTACACGTGACACCCTGACAGCCGTCGGGAACGCAGCGGCTCGTGGCGTCGTCACAGACCTTTCCGGTGTTGGGCGTGTCGCAGCCCGCGCATTGGCACTTGGTGACGCACACTCCGAAGTCACATACTTGGTCCGCCTCGCACGTCACGCCGGCACACGGATCGGCGCAGGTGCCGGCGCGACAGACCTGACCGAACGGGCACGTCACGCCATCGCAGGCGCCGACGCACTCGCCTTGGACGCACGTCGTTTCGGCTGGGCAATCCTTCCCGATACACGCCGGATCACTACAGAGCTTGGTATCGGGATCGCATACCAGCGGCTGCTGGCACACGAACTCACCGCTGCCGCAGGGCGGGCGACACACGCCGCGGTCGCAGATCCAATCGTCCTGGCATAGGTCGCCGTCGTCGATCTGGCCGTTGCAGTCATCGTCCACAGCGTTACAGGTCTCCACCCCGGGCTGTTGCTGTTGAACACACTCTAGTTGTCCGTTGACGCACTGGGTGGCGCCGAACGCGCATAGGCCGAGCTGGCCTGTGTCGCAGGCCTCGCCGCCGCCGGTGCAGCTGATGCCTTCGACGCGCGTCACCAGATCGGTGAAGTCGTTGTCTCCGCCCGCGAACAGGTCCTCCCATGCGAAGTAGAACGTGTTGTTGGCGACTTTGCTATCCATGATCATGAGATGGATAAAGCTGTTGGGCCCGGTGTTGTCAGGGTTGTACGACTTTTCGCTGAAGAAAATGTAGCCGATCGAACTCGGGTTTGAAACATCTGGGCAGTTGCCGGGGGCGTTTTCGGGCGTCGCTTGGTAGAACGCGATGTCGCCACCCGCCCAGCGTGGGTCGTTTCGGATGTCGAGCTGTTTCACCGTGCCGACACCGTCGGAGCACGTGAGGAACTCGTTCAGGTCCGCGACCGCTGGCTTGCTGCCGGTTACGTTGTACCAACCGAACGAGTTATTAAAGCCAGCGTCGCGCGCGACGACCTTGAACGTCAGCGCACACTGGGGGGTGAACGTTTCGGGGGTTGTTGATGCGTCGGTCGCAGGGTCGATCATCTCGCCCTCGGCGGTCAAATGCCCCATCAGGTTGGGCGTGGTCGGAATCGCCGTGCCATCAGGCTGTGTGAGCGCTCCGGCCTCCGGCGCTCAAAAGAGCGCCGCGAGCGCCAAAGAAAGACCCAACGAGCGTCGCCACATGCAGCGATCGTCGGCGCTAAAGCGTCTCGTCTCAAGCTAAATGGTTGAAATGGCAGCTGCGAGCGGCTAAACGCGCTCCTGGGCGGGTAGCTCAGTGGTAGAGCGCTGGCTTTACACGCCGGATGTCGCAGGTTCAAGCCCTGTCCCGCCCACCATTTACGCGGCCGATTGGACTCGAGAACCCTGACCGTTGGGCCAGATTTGGCTCAGCCAACGGTGCATCGCTCTCTTTCTGTAGTACGTTCACGGGTTAGCAATGCCTGCGCGCGCCGCCAGCCTACCGAATGGCACCATGCTGGGCCGTTACCGACTCGATCGTTGTATCGGCTCGGGCGGCATGGGCGAAGTATACGAGGCGCTCCACACCGGACTTAAGAAGCGCGTTGCGGTGAAAGTGCTGCGGCTCGGCGAATCGGCTGACGAAACGGCGCGCGCGCGGTTTCTGCGAGAGGGTGAGAACGCATCGCGGATTCGTCACCCGAACGTCGTGGATATCACCGACGTGGGCGAAGAAGACGGACAGCCCTTCCTGGTGATGGAGCTGCTGGAAGGCCAGCCGCTGTCGGCGCGTCTCAAGGCGGGCCCGTTGCCGGTGACGGCGGCTGTGGCGATCGTGGTTGCAGCCTGCGCGGCCGTATCCGCCGCCCACCGCGAAGGCATCATCCATCGGGATCTCAAGCCGGACAATATCTTTCTCGCGCGGTCTGCCGGTGACAACGTCATCACCAAGGTGCTGGACTTCGGCATCTCGAAGTCGCTCGACCAAGATGTGCCTGAGCTGACGATGACCAGCTCGTTCTTGGGTAGCCCGTACTACGTGTCACCAGAGCAGGCGCGTGGCGAGAAGAACATCGACGTGAGCAGTGACCAGTATGCGCTCGGCGTGATTCTGTTCGAGGCGCTGTCTGGCGTCCGTCCCCACCACGAGCATGGTGATACGCTGATGGCGCTCATGCACGCGGTCGCCGCCGGCAAGTACACGCCGCTTGCCGTCGTCAACCCCGACGTCCCAGACGAGCTCGCTCAGATCGTCCAGAAGGCGATGTCGACGGACCCCGAAGAGCGTTTCGATTCGGTTCGGGAGTTTGGCGCCGCGCTGATGCCGTTTGCTCCGGAGCGAGCCCAGCAGAAGTGGGGCACGTACTTTGAAGACATCGACGCGTCACCGCCGTCGTCGGCGAGCCAAGCGACGACTTTCGACCTTGAGACAACAGAGGACCTGTTGTCACCCACGATCGCAGACAGTGGGCCCATGCAGCCCACCCTGGAGGGCACGGCCGCGTCGGCGCGCCCGACCGTTAAGCCGGCGGCGCGGGGGCGCTGGTTGGCCGCCGCCGCGCTGCTAGCCTCAGTCGGCGCCGGCGCCTGGGTGTTCGTCGCCCGACAGCAGGCGCCGTCCGCGACCGACCCAGCAGCGAACCCGAGCGGGACGTCGATCGCGTCTGGGGCTGTCGTTGAACCAGCGGAGTCGGCTGCGTCTCCAGGCACGGCGTCGCCGTCAAGCGTCCCGGCTTCGAGCACACCAGCCGCCGCGAAGGCCTCCGCGCCGTCTGCGAGCGCCATGCCGGTACCGCCTGCGGCTGGGCGGCGGCCGAGTTCGCCTGCGGTTTCTCCGACGACAGCCGCCAAGCCCGCGCCCACCGCGTCGGCGGTGCCCGCGGCGCCGCCCATCGCGACCGCTCCGCCGACGGCGACAACACCCGCGCCCGCGCCTACGAAGACCGGGACGAATACCGATAACATCGACCCGTGGGCGCAGTGAACGGCATGCCCAGCAACTGCGGCGTACTCGCCCTCGTCCTGGTTCCAGCATTGGCGTTCGCCCAGGGCACGGATCCGGACGTGGCGGCGTCGGATGCTGCGGCTGACGGCGGCGCGCCGGTGAGCGCTCCGGATGCAGCGGCACCAGGCGACCAAGGCCCAGACGCTACGGCGTCTGCGGCCGCGCCGGCGCCGGACGCAGCGGCGCGCGAGCTGTATCTGCGCGGGGACCGAGCCTACGCCGAAGGCTCGTATGAAGCAGCGCTGCGTGATTTCTCGGAGGCGTTCCGGCTAAGCGAGCGTCCCGCGCTCTTGTTCAACATGGCTAACGCGCACGAACGGCTTGGCCAATTCGCGGAGGCAAAGACCGCCTTGGAGCGCTATCTCCCGGAAGCCGGCTCGCGTACGGAACTGGTGCGCAAGCGCATCGCCGGACTCGAAGAACGTATTCGCAAGCTCGAGAAACAGCGCCGTGCGGAGGCTCAACGCCGCAAGCGCGAGCTGGCCGCCGCGTCGACACCCGAAGATACCGTTTCGCGGCCCTGGCTTGGTTACGCTTTGCTCGGCGTGGGCGCAGTGAGCCTGGGCGTCGGAACATATTTCGCGTTCGGTGCCAGCTCGGCTCGTCAGGACGCGGACGAACTGTGTGTCGGCGATCCCGCAGTATGCCCACGCGCAGCGGAAGAGGCGCTGTCTCGTGACCGGCGAGACTCGGTTCTGGCTGACGTAGGCTGGGGCGTGGGGCTGACGGCCGCAGTTGTGGGGTTGTACCTCGTGTTGACGCACGACCCGGCGCCGGCGCCGCGGTCAACGGCGCCGTTGGCCATAGTTCCGCGTGGTGATGACGGAGCGGGAATCGTATTCAGTGGCGCGTTTTAGGCAGATCTTAGGCTTCGTTGCTCTGGCTACGTGGGCATCGGCTGGTGGTTGCTCGCTGACCCAGTTCGGCGATGAGTCGTGTGATTCGACGGATGTCTGCCGCCAGCGCTTTGGCTTTGGCACTGTCTGCGCGAGCGACGGCTTATGCGATCCGCCGAGCGTTCTGCCCCGATGTGCGACGACGTACCCGGAGGATCTCTTTGCGCGACCGCTGAAGTACCGGGATGCGGTGGTCCTGGGAACCATGTTTGACGTGAGCGAGCCGAAACAGCTCGGCCGCCAGCGCGCGGCGCGATTGGCGGCGCGCCAAATCAACGACGGAGACGGGTTTCCGGGCGGGCCGGCGGCGCTCGTCATGTGCTCGATCGAACCCGACCATCAGGGCGATGACCTGGATACGCTCGAGGCCATCGAGGTCGTGAGCGAGTTTCTGGCCAGAACACTCGGCGTGAGTGCCATCATCGGGCCATCGTCGTCAGTGGAAACCCAGGCAGCGTTCGAAGCGACCGAAGACTCGGGCACGCTCATCATCTCGCCGTCCGCCACCAGCCCCGACTTGACCGATGTTGAGGCTAAGCCAACCGATCAGGCGCCGGGCCGATTATGGCGGACGGCCTCCCCGGACACCGTACAGGGCCCCGTGATTGCGGCCGACATGGACGCTCGCGCAATCTCCAAAGTCGCTGCTGTGTTCCAAGAAGGCACGTACGGCGAGGGGTTGCTGAGCGTGTTCAAGGAGAGCTTTTCGGGCAGCGTCGAAGAGTTCTCGTTTAGAAACTCTGGAACGCGAGCTGAAGCGATTCAGAGAGCCCGGACAGCGACTAAGGACGAGGTGCTGTTCATCTCCTCGTCGACGGCGGATGCTGTTGCGTTTCTGATCGCGGCGGCAGCACCGATGGGGGGGCTCGCGCAGGTTGGCCTATTTCTGACGGATGGGGCGGCGACTCAGGCCCTATTGGACGAGCGCGCCGAGGCGGCGTTTCCCAGGGTGCGAGGCACGCGGCCCAAACCGCTCGACCCGGAGGACTTCAACTATGGAACGTTCCTGACCGCCTACGAAGGGGAGTACGACGAGAGTGCCGCGCAGTTGTCGTTCACCCCGCATGCCTACGACGCCGCGTTTCTGGCGTTTGCGGGGTCCGCTTGGGCTCTGACCCAAGAATCGGGATTGTCCGGTAGGAACATCGCGCGGGGCCTTAGGCGCGTCACCAGCGGTCCAGCGACGAACATTGCGGTGACGGCGTGGCAGTCGGTCGTAGGGGCGTTTTCGTCGGGGTCAAGCGTTGACCTGAGCGGCGCCTCGGGCTCGCTCGACTACGATCTGGCTACTGAGGAACTAGCCGAACCGGTGGAGATTTGGGCGATCTCGGGCGGTCCTACGCCCAAAATCGTTCCGGCTTCGCCACCGTAGTTGCCATCTTGTGAAGTGGCTCATAACGCTGAGACTTCGATAGGTGGCAGCCTTTGAGTGCGAGCCGAGCTCGCCGTTGCCGCCATCGTGGCGGTAGTGGGGGGAGCGGGTGCCCGTTGGGCGCTGGGGGGGGACCCGCCGTTCACCGAGCTGCCGAGCACTAGCGCCTCAGCGCACGTGTGCATACCACCGGGCGAGCTGCTCAGGGGAAACACCGAGCCGGAACAGAGCCGGAAACGTGTTGACCAACAGCGTGTCGCGGACCGGATGGGCGATGAACCGTCTTCCAGAGACGCGAACGCAAGCGGGGAGCGTAACAAGGCGCCCAATCGTGCGCACCCGCTGCACCAAATCCAGATCTTCCATCAAGGAAATCGTGCGGAAGCCGTTCACTCGTTCGAACGACCTTCGCCGTAGGAATAAGGCTTGATCGCCGTAGGGTAGGCCAGTGTAGCGGGAGCGGACATCCGCTAGGTGAAGCCACCACGCGGGCCGGCGGTCATCGCGCACCGTCCATGTGCGGAACGCTCCGCCGATGACGTCGTGCCGTCGCAGGCATCGCTTGATCAGCGCGCCGGCCCCGACTGGCGGTCGACAGTCCGCGTGCACGAACCACACGACATCGCCGCCGGCGCGATCGGCGCCACGGTTCAGCTGGGTGCCGCGTCCAGGCGCTGACACCACCACTTGGGCTCCAGCCGCTTCGGCGATGCGGTGGGTATCGTCGCTGCTGTTGCCGTCTGCGACGACCACGTTTGCCACATCGGGGTCGGCCTGCAGGGCCCGCACCGCGTTGCCGATTTGCTGAGCCTCGTTCAGCGTTGGGATAACAGCGCATATCTTCACGGCGCTAACTTCGGGATACTTGGTAGTTCTGTTGAAGCCACGCTCGGGTCGCCGGAGCCTCGCGTCTACCGTCGCGGAGATCCGCGGCCAGCGCGCGCAGATCTTCAACGTCATCGACGTCCCGTTCCAAGGGACCGATCGCCAAGCGCCACCCGAGGTTGGCCAGATTGCGCGAGAGTTCATCGAGCACGTGGCACTGGCTCCAGGTCACGTTGTGAAACACAGTTTCGGGACACGAATGCAGTCCCAACAAATAGTAGCCACCGTCGCGACTTGGCCCGACGGCTGCGTCGGCCCCGGCGCGGAGTGCGTCGATCCCGAACTGCAGCGACCCCGCCGCCATGGCAGGGCAGTCCGAGCCGATGACGAGTGACCATGATGCGGTCCTCAGTGCGGTGGTGAAGGCAGCGCGCTGCCGAGCACCGAGGTCACCGGTGACTTGGCGCCATACCCGTCCGCCAGAGGCCATAGCTGCGATCGCCGGGTGGAGCTCCGGCATCGGGTGATTCTCCGATCCCAGCACGAGTCGAATGTCGATGGGCTGGCGGTCGGTCGCCGCCGCGACGCGCACTGCCTGAGCGAGACGCCAGGTGTCATGCAGCATCGCCGTTTGAAGCGCGGCGGCTGCGTCGTCGCCCAACTCCTGCGCGATGCGCGTCTTGACGGCTCCCGGCTCAGGTAGCTTCGCCATCACGAGGATCATACCTGGCGCAGAGGGTACGTCAGCCAAACTGCTGGCGCCGGTTTAGAAGGTGTAGCCGACGGTGAGGGCGGGTGCGATGAGAAGCGTCGGGCCGAATGCGCGCTCCGCGTTTACATCGTTTGCACCCCGTGCGTTGCCGATGCACGACTCGGGCTGGCATTGGCCTAGCTCCACGATAGTCTCGCCGTGCTCGTTTTTCGGGCCGTCGGTGATGACGATCGGCACGTTGAGCTCCAACCCGATGAACACGTCGTCGAACGAGTAACGAGCCGCAATACCGGGAAGCGCCAGCGCAGTCAGTCCGGTGGCCGCTGCTCCGGCGTTGTCGACACCGACCTGATCGGTGAATTGTCCGTCGCTTTCGGCAGCCGCCGTAATTCTGTTCACGCCGCGGCCGGCGAGCGCGCCTACGTGGGCCCGGACATCGAATCCGAGCGCGCCGACGTTGAAGCGATACGCGGCTCCGACGGTAGCGAAGAACCCAGACAACTGAAGCTCGTCTGTGTACTGATACGTGATGGGAAATCGGCCCTGATCCCAAGTAGCGTCGTGGTTGCGCTTAATTGATTGGCTAAGCGACATGTACCCGGCCGAAAGCTCGATCGCGATGCCGAGTGGAAACTGGTACCCGGCCCGAAGAGCGGCGAGTGGGCCCACCGCCAGGCCCTCGTCCGTGCATAGCCCGCTCGCGCAGTCGTCATTGGCGGTCGCGCCGATCGTCGTGCCCAGCCCGACTCCGAAAAGACCCTGAACGTAGATGAGCGACGGGTCCGGTTTGACCCAACGGGGATGGTCAGGATCGATCTTGAGCTTGAGACGGTTGTCGCCTTCGGATTTGTCCGTGACCGTCAACGTGATCTTTCCGTCGATATAGCCCTCCTCCCGTGCTTCTACGATATGCGTCCCAAGGGGTAATCGGCCTTGCCAACTTCCGGCGCCTAGCGGGATGCCATTGATCGAAAACTTCGCCGCTGGCGGCTGCACCAAGACGCGCATCTCCGGTCCGAGCGGCTTCGGATCCGCCGACACTAGGACGGTCTGCCCTTCGACCACCGTCGCGAGGGTCGGAGCCGTGCCCAGGTTTTCCATCTGCACGAACACCACGTGCTTGCCGGGCGCGAGCGTACCTTCCCAGGGCGTGGTGCCTACCTGAGCCCCGTCAACGAACAGCTGAGCGCCCTCCACGCCGCGCGTTTCGACGCGGAGCCTTCCCGAGTTCGTCAGCGCCTTGAGGCGAGCATCCACGCTGAGCGTGCGGCCCGCCTGGACTTTCACGGACTTTTCGAATGTTTCGTAGCCGTCCTTGATGACGCGAACCTGGTGCTTGCCGGGCAACACTCTGACGGGAGACAGGCGCGGCAGATCGCCGCGGCTTCGTCCGTCGATGACCAGCTGACCGCCATTCACATTGGCGCTCACCTGGATGCTACCCACCTTGGGTCGCAGCACGTTCATCTCGTAAGCAACCGACTTCCGCTGCTCGTCGCTGAGGTCGGAGCTGAACTCGGTCAGCAGCTCTTCGTAGAGTTCGAGTGCTTCGTCCGATCGGCCGAGCTGATTGAGGCAGAACGCCGCGTTGATGGTGTTGGAAACGCGCGGAACGATCGCTCGCGACCGCTGGTACAAGGCGTATGCGCGCTGATACTCGCCCGCCTTGCGGAGTTCGGTGGCCTTACGGAAGAGCGTTTTGGCCTCTTCGATCTGTTCCGGCGTGGGACCGTCAGTAGGTGTGGCCGGCTTGTCGGATGCGGCCGGTGGCGCGCCGTCGGAGGCCGCCGGCGGCGTTGCATCGTCTGGCGTTTTTGGCGTCTCGGCCGGCTGCGCCGACGCGGCGTTTGCAACGAAACAGAGGAGCCCGGTCGATAGCCACTTGAAGGAACGCGGAAGCATGCGTGTGACATCCTAGCGGCATCGATGGCCTAGCGGGGGCCCAAGCTGGCGTCGGCGCCGCCGCATGGAGTCGAAGCGCGAAATAGCCGTCGACGCGTAGACGCGGTACACGCCAAAAAGCGTGTTTGGCTGGTTCAAACGACAACCCCGCTCCGAACGGTCCTTCGAGTCGTGGCGCCATGCGGAGCTATTTCTCGACTTGACACCCGATGAGTTCGCCAGCTTCGAATCCGAGATCGATGAGCGGTCTCTGGAGCCGGGCGAACTCTTGGTCGAGGAGGGTGATCCCGCAACCCACCTGTTCGTTATTCTCCGCGGACGGTTGAGCGTGCTCAAGCGCGAACTCGGTCGCGACCAGCAGCACTGCATCGCGAGACTAGGCGGTGGCGATGTGGTCGGTGAGATGGCGCTTCTCGATGCCATGCCGCGGTCGGCGTCGGTCAAGGCGGACACCGCAGCCCGCGTGGTTGCGCTACCTTTTGCCGCGCTGACCGCGGGTGCTGAAGCATCGGCGGCGAAGCGGAGCGCGTTTCATAAGATCGTGATGAACCTCGCCGGCATACTCAGCGCCCGCTTACGCACGAAGTCCCTCGAGTCTGCGCAGAGTGCGCAGCGTCGCGTGGCGATGGGGCGCTTCATTATCAACGTCTTAATCCTGTTGTGTGCGTACATTGTGCTGTTGAGTGGGCTCGACGTGCTGGCCCGGCATCTGCCGAGCAGTTCGACATACATCAGTCTGCCGATGCAGCTCATTTTTGCGTGGGGCAGCTGGAAGTTCATCCGTGGAACGGGCTACCCGCTTCGAGAATTCGGGTTAGGCCTCACCGACCTGTTCGGTTCGATCCTCGAGGCGACTCTGTTCACCGTGCCATTTTTGGGGCTCGTCACGGGTCTCAAGTGGCTGATCTTGCAGAGCAGCGATAAATACGCAGCGGTTCCGCTAATCGAACATCCGGACGTGCTTGTGCGTTTCGGTGACTCCAAAGTACAGCTTCTGCTGATAATCTATGCGGTATCTAGCCTGGTTCAGGAGCTGATCGTAAGGGGGGCTCTGCAGAGCACGCTCGAGTCGTTTCTGGTCGGCGAGAACCGCGTGCGAAACGCGATTCTGGTTAGCGCGCTGGTGTTCTCCGTCAACCACCTGCACATGTCGTTTCTGTTTGCCGTCCTAGCATTCATCCCCGGCGTGTTTTGGGGTTGGCTGTTCTCCCGGCGCCGTAACCTGGCGGGTGTCACACTGTCCCATGTGACCGTGGGCGCGTTCGTTTTCTTCGTGCTAGGCGCCAATCTGCCCAGCTGAGTGCGCCTGCCGCATCCAAGCCGCCGTTACCATGAAAGAACGCCGCGGCGTTCCAGCTCGAGACGAAAATTCCGCGTCGCGAGCCACAATTTCGTCCAGACAGTGAGAGCCCGACGGGGACGTGATAAGCTCCAGCAGCGTCTAAACTCAGGAGCCTGCATGCGAACTGTCCTCGCCATCGTTTCTACAACCACTCTGGTGCTTGCCGGTGTCGCCGGCTGCGGAATAGAGGACCCGAGTTCAGCTGGCGGTGACATCAACGCTGGCGGGGCGGGCGGCGACGGCGCTGGAGGGACCAAGGGCGGAGCCGGCGGTTGGGCGTCTGGCGGCACGTCGTCTGGCGGTACGTCATCCGGTGGGACGTCATCCGGTGGGACGGCGGGCGCATCAGGCGGGACAGCAGGCGGCGGGGGTACAGCGGGGCCGGAAGGCAGGACGGAAGTTTGCGGCAACGGTGTCGATGACGATGCCGACGGCAAGGTCGATAACGGCTGCGAGTGCACTGCGGGAACGGTTCGCTCCTGTTGGCTCGGCCCGCCCGGCTTGGACGGTGTCGGTGTGTGCCACGGCGGCCAACAGCGATGTGAGCCGGGGGGCAGCGTTGCGGTGTGGGGATTCTGTGTAGACCAGGTCTTGCCCGGACCGGAGATCCTCTCCAACAACAAGGATGACGACTGCGATGGCACGGTTGACGAAGGCGACGGTCGTTGCGAGCCGACCGCCGAGACCGAAACCGGGCTATGCGTGGATGGCGTTGACAACGACTGCGATACGCTTTCGGACTGTCAGGACCCGGATTGCGCCGGTGCGACCGAATGCGCGGGGAACACCTGCACGGATGTCGAGAAGGTCTGCTGGGGTGGCTTCGACGAAGACTGCGACGAGCTGGTCGACTGCGATGATCCTGACTGCGCAGCTGATCCGAGCTGTCACATGGGTCCGTGCCCTCCCGGTCAAACGCCCGTTTACAACGAACGAGAGCTGCCGCGAGTCCCGGGGCCGAGCGGCATCGCGGTCGGCGATGGGGAACCTGTGATGCCCGTCGCGTGCGGTTCGTCCACCTGTCCACAAGGACTGGTTGAGGTCAACCGCGTTGGCGCTCCGAAGGTCTGCGTTCCGCCACCGCCAGACTGCAATAGCGGCGAATACGCGACTTACGTAGGCAGCACCTGGCGATGCGAACCACCGTGCGATCTAGAGATTCAATACGGCTACATCTTCGCGTTTAAGCGTGTGTGTGCCGGTGAGCCGCAGCTCAGTTGCCCTTCCGGACAGGTGCCGACGTTCCACGAGAGCCAAGAGGAGTGGGTTTGCGCACCGAAATGCAACAATACGACGTACGACATCATTAACTACAAGGGAACGACGGTTTGCGTGCCCTGCTGAGGCGCTGAGTGTTTCGCCGTCGTGTGATGCCGCCGGCGACTAGACTGCCTTACGGCGAACCGACCAAATGAACCCGTCGTACCAGAAGTGCATGATCGACACGACTAGCGTGAGGGCGTAGAACCATCTGACGCTGGCCTGAATGGCACCGACCAAGATGCCATAGGTTGCGCTCAGGCCGATAAACAGCGCGAATGTCACTGCCAGGCCGCCTCGAAATCCGTCCAATCGGAATCGTTTGCGCATGGTCTTCTTTTCCATCGCCCACACCAACGCGAAGTACTGAAGCGCGTGGAAAAAGTTCATGATGAAGAACGCCTCGCCGAACGTGTTGAAGCCCCAGGAGTAGATCGACACCGCGCCAGTGCTGGCGAGCAAGAAGACCTTCTGGAACGAAACACGACGACCGGCGCGGTGATGCAATACGTTCATCACGACGTAGAACACCAAAAACAGCGCGCCAGCGGCCAGAATCGCCCAGGTGAAATAGCGCTGGTTCTCCATCATGAAGATCGGCACGGAGGTGAAAAACACCGATCGGACGGTCGCGAACTCTCCGAAGTCGTTGAAGTGGTCGATCATGGTGGCGCCGGCCACGATCGGACCGGCGTACATGAGGTGATTGAGCCACCAGTCGAGGCGCCGTCCGGTCTGGGGATCGTTGCCCACCCGTCCGTCGTAAATCCGGGCGAACCCAAATGTTTGAAGGCCCGAGTGGTACACATCCCAAAACGTTGCGAGGACGGATACGGAGACGAGCACCCAGAGCGACGACATCATGCCGATGAACAGAGCGATCGGTACGACGATGAAACGAATACGGAACTGACGAAAGATCTCGGGATTCCCGTGGCTTCGAAAAAACACGGCAAACAAGTGCGCGTGGATGAAGGCACCGATGAACAAGTACGGGAGCGGTTCGGTTGTACCGAATAGCGTGAATTGTTCTTTGGTGAACCAGGTTCCCGACATGCCGGCGCCGATCAGCAGCGCCAGCGTCGGCGGCAACAAGAAGAACGCCCAGTCGTACACAGCGCCCACGATGTACGTCTTTTTTCGGGCCGCCTGACGGTCGACCTCCGCGGCGACGCGCGTGTCAGAATGGGAGAGTCCGGCGGTGGTCACGTGGGTGAAACGTGTAGCAGATGTCGAAAGATCTGGCTCGACAACGATGTTTAGCAAGATCCTGCGCTACGCTACAGCGTGCGATGGTGGTTCTGCGCAGCGACGCTGAGCTCGCTCTGGTTTGGCTGTAGCGCGCCCGACGGGGGGCTTGAGATCGTCGGCTCCGATGCGGGGGCGGGGCCGCGTTCGGATGGGGGCGTGCCCGACGCTCGCCACGACGCACGAGCTGACGCGCCCCACGATGCTGATGCGGGTGCAGACGCCGGTGTCGCCGCGTTCACGCGGTATCCCCACGACGAGGTCTACTCTCCGATCACGGCGTCGGTGGTGGCGCGCATCCAGGCGATTGCCGCGAGTGCGAGCCGGCAGGACAACGTCTTCATGAAGGTGGGCGCGTCGGGAACCGTGAGCGCGCATTTCTTGCGCTGTTTGGCCACTCCGGGCAGCCAGATTGAGCTTTCCGACTGGGCGATGCTGCAGCCGACGATCGACCTGTTTCGCTCCGGGGACGCCGCGGGCGCAACACCGTTCGACCGAATAACGATCGCGGCCGAAGTCGGTCGGAGTGCGAAGTGGGCGATCACCGGCAGTCCTTCGCCGCTTGAGCGGGAGCTAGCGGATCTCGACGCTCGATTCGCCATCGTCAACTACGCGACGAACGACATGCAACTTGGTGCGACCTACGCGAGCGCCGTGTTTTCGTTCGCCGAGCACCTACAGAAGCTCCTTGATGCGCTCGCGGAAGCCGGCGTCGTGCCGCTTGTGTTCGGGCTCAACCCGCGTGCAGATCGAGCAGACGCGGCAGCGTGGGTTCCTGCCTACGACGCTACTACGCGGGGGCTGGCGGAGGCGCGTCAGGTGCCGTACGTGAGCCTGTATCTTCAGAATCGGGACCTGCCAAACCAGGGACTCAGCGCCGACGGAATTCATGGAAACGTCTACACGGAAAACGGTCAGGCTCGGCCGTGCGATTTTTCAAGTAAAGCGCTCGACTACAATTACAACGCGAGAAATCTAGGTACGCTGCGAGTTCTCCGGTCAGCCGAGGCTGCGCTAGCGGCGGGGTCGCCGCTAGCGCCAAACACCAGTACGGTCGAAGGTCGGGGCACTTCGGACGACCCGTTCGTCGTGGACGCGCTGCCGTTCTCCCACACCTATTCGACCGTGGGCGGTGCTCGGACGGTCGACAGCTACCCCGCGTGCGGCGACCAGGACGAATCCGGTCCGGAAATCTTCTACCGTCTTTCGCTTGCGGTAGCGACCGACCTCAAGGTGATGCTCTTCGAGCGAGACGGGGTCGACGTCGATGTCCATTATCTCGCCGAGCTGCAGCCAACGCGATGTGTTCAGCGCGATGACAGGATGCTCGAAACGAAGTTTGCGGCCGGCACGTCGTATTTGGCTGTGGACACGTTTGCCCCGTCCAGTGGTGAGCAGCCGGGCGAGTACACGCTGGTTATTAGCGACTAGACGTGATCGCGCGTTGGCGGCCGAGCCGGGCCGCCGCGGCGCGCGCTCGATCAGTGGTTCTCGCAAGCCTTCTTGCAGGTATCGATGTTCTTAGAAGCGGCGTCCTCGCACGTCTTTTTGGCATCGCCTTGTAGCGACTTGCACGCGTCCGTGGCTTTGGCACATGCTTCCTGACACTGCTTGGTCTTGTTGGAACAGCCACTGACGGTGACAAGGGCAGCGGCGACTAACAGTAGTGTGGCTAGCTTTTTCATGGGGCGTCCTCCTTCGACGTGGAGGGACGCTATCGGGCGGTTGCCGAGCTGTAAAGGTGGGCGGGCCTACTTTGCCGAGTGGAACGGCCCCGACACCTCGTAAGTGATGCCGAACCCGTCGCTGCCGCGCTGCGAGCTGAAGTAGAGCCGCGTCCCGCTCGGGTCGAAGGCGACGCCCGTGATCTCGGAGATATCGTGGCCTTCGATCTGCAGAATCGCTTTAAGAGTACCGTCTGGCAACACCGCGACGATCTGCATGTCGCCTCCGTCCTCGCACACCAGGACGTCACCACAGCAACTGACGGTCAGGTTGTCCACACCGGTCAGGATCGCGTCGTCAGCTTTCTCAGCGTCGTAAATAACTGTGATCGATTGTTGATCGGTGTCGTATGCCCAGACGCGATCATCGCCCTTGGTTGAGAAGTAGATGGTTCCTTCGTGGAACCAGATCCCTTCGCCGCCTTTGAAAGCCGTGCTGTCGGGGACCTGTTCGCGTGTGGGTTTACTGCCTTCCTCGTAGAGCGGATCTGAGACTTCAAGCCATTCGACTTGGTTGTCGCTATCGACCTTCGCGACTTCCAGCTTGCCGGCCGATAGATCGGCGTGCCCATCGACCATTGCGTCAGGTGTGAAGCGATAGAACCGACCGTCCCCCTCGTCCTCGGTCAGGTACAGCTGGTGATTGACGTCGTCATATGCTGCCGCCTCGTGTTTGAAGACCCCGAGAGCTGGCAGCTCCTCAGCCTTCTTGTCTCCGGTTGGATCGCAGAGAAACACCCTGCCTTTGCTAGCCTCCTCGCAAGAGAGCCAAACACCCCACGGCATCCGGCCACCGGCGCAGTTGATGCTGCTGTCCTGGAGGATCGAGTACGCATCGACCAGGTCGCCCTGCTTGTCGAACTTGAGCGCACCTACGCCGCCAGAAAACGGAATCTCCGAGTTGGAGACGTAGATCCAACCGCCGTCTTCGGTCTCGAATGTCGCGCCGCCGTCCGGCGCCGCGTGCCATTCGTAGTCCGAGTCCTTGACCGGCTTCTCACCCTGCTTGGCGACGATGCGACCGACGAACCCTTTTGGCAGCCGCAGGCCGTTCTTGTCTGCGTCGCCGAGTTTCCCGATGTCGGCGATGTTCGACGTCAGATTCGGTTTGGTCGCGGGCCCGGGCTCCACGTCATCGCTGCTACTACAGCCCGCCAGCCCAGGGGCCATGAGCGCGGCAAAGCCACCAAGACCTTGAGTGAGAAACAGTCGACGGGAGGGGATGTACGCAGCGCGGCTCATAGCCGTCAAACGTAGTCGGATTCGCTGCCGTGTCTAGAACTGCGCTGGGTTGGCGGCGGTGCTAGCCGAGCATATTGCGCGGTTTTCGTCATTCGACAACAGCGCCTCAAGACACGGAACGATCACGCTAACCTTCGTTTGCCGCGTGAGACGGGCGAGTTCGTGGGGCGTGAGGCGGCCCATCTCGTGCCATTGCTTGTCGTCATCAGCGGACAATGAGCCGAAGTGACGTTCGTGTGACGTATCGGTAGCCTTCAGCTCGGCCAACTCGCGAGCTAAGGCTTGCCGTACCCGGCCTGGCTCCGCTCGAAGGCACCAGCTCAGGACGCGCCAAGCGAGGTCAGCGTGGTCGGCTTCATCTTCGGCGATGCGTGCCAGCACATCTCGCGTCTGCGGGTCACGGGCGTACGCGAGTTGCTCCGCGGCGGCTAGAGCCGCAACCGTTTCACCGATGCCGCCTTCGTGGAGGGTAGCCACGGCGAGTTCGGCGATCGTGAGCGTCTCGATCGCGCCGTCCATCGTCAGCGCGCCAGGGCTGATCTGTCGACCCGCAAAGCGGCTGGCGAGACTGAAGCAGTCACGCGCGTGCTGGATCTCGTCGAGCGACGCCTGTTGGGATTGAGCGATCAGCTCCGGCGGTGCGCCCACCGCCATCAGCTGGAGCGTGAATCGCGCAAAACTTGCGATCGACGCATGCTCCGCCAGCGCGTCCGCGAGCCACGCTTTTTCAAGCCGTTTGTTGAGAGCCGGCGATGAAATGTCGGAGGCTGGGCGGTCGGTGGCGAGCCAGCTGGCGCCGCTGTTGACCGTCGCGAAACGGGCCGTGCCGCCGATCGTAAACGGTCGACCACCCAGGCATTGGGATTCGACCATCTGGTAGCAGCACGTGTCGCCTTCGTCTTTGGGACCCTCGGCGTAAGTCGAACACTCCCAGGGATCCTGAAGCATGTTCGTATCCGGACAGAAATTATCAGGCTGCGGCACTCCGTCCTTCATCGGTAACATGCCCTTGAGGTAGCAGCTCTCGTAGTAGTTGATGCCCTGTCCGCAGTCGCACCACTCGGGGAAATCCCAACCGCCGGTTCCGCCAGTGCCGCCGACGGTTCCACCAGTACCGCCGACGGTTCCACCAGTACCGCCGAAGGTTCCGCCGGCTCCGCCGACGGTTCCACCAGTGCCACCCACGGTCCCACCGGCTCCGGCCACGGTTCCGCCGGTGCCACCCACGGTTCCGCCGGTGCCACCCACGGTTCCGCCGGTGCCGCCGCCGGAGAGTCCGTCGGTAGTAGTACCGCCACAGGCGGCTGCTAGGGATGTGGTCGCGATCGTGGCTAGGAGCCGATAGCGCATGGAGTGGATGCGGTGCATGGGTGCCTCTTGTGTCAGGTTGTGCCAGGTCGCCGCACGCCCGTTCACAGTTTTTGCGGGGGTGGCGGCAAGAACGGCGGGACTAGCCGTCTTGAGCCCGCACCTGCACGGCACGTGCCAAGAGAAGCTACTGAATGGCGCGGAGGTCAGACCTGTCCTGATCTCGACTGAAGACCGGTGGGGACCCCACTGGTGCGTCCGCCGTCACTCGCTGTCCGCCATCGACCTGGTTGCCGGTCCAGACGTCGAACCAGGTCCCGGGTGGGAGATACACCGAGCGCTGGGTCGCGCCCTCGTCGAGCACCGGTGCGACCAACAGCGCGTCGCCAAGGAGAAACTGATCGGAGATGCGGAGGCTCTCGGCGTCATCAGGAAACTCGAGGATCAGGGGGCGGATCATCGGGGTCGAACGCGCTTCAGCTTCTTCCGCCAGCGTCTCGAACAGCGGCCGGAGGGCAGCGTGGATCTTGGCGAACCTGGCGAAGTGCGCGGTCGTTTCCGCGTCGGAGTCCCAGTTCCAGTTCTCGGTCTTCTTGTTACCGTCGTGCGTGCGCATGATGGGCGTGAACGCACCGAGTTCAGTCCAGCGCAACCAGAGTTCTTTGGTGCGTGGTCCGCCGCTGAAACCGCCAATGTCGAGGGTCACGTAGGGAATACCCGAAACCCCGAGGCTGAGTAGAGCCGGAATGACGGTCTTGATGCCGTCGTGATCGTCCCAGGTCGCCTCCTGGTCGCCGACCCAGTGGATCTGGCTGACCCGATGCACGCCGGTGTAGCCAGACCGGGCAAACACTGCGTAGTCGCCATCCGGTCGTTCTGCGTCCAGCGCCTCACGGGTCACGGAGTGCCATTCGATCGGGTAGCGATTGTGCTTTTCCATCGGCGTTCCGTCGCCAGCGGATTGCGCGTCGAGGGGGATCCACTCGCCGAAGTCAGCCATCCAACCGTCGAAGTGGTGCCGGCTGACCATGTTCCGCAGTTCGGTTCTGACGTAGTCACGCGCCCCTTCTAAGCCCAGGTCCGCGTGACTGGAACGCACGTTGGGGGCGAAGTGTTGATACGGGTTCCCGTCAGGATCCTTGATGAGCAGGTCGGCTGCTTCGAGTTCTGGGTAGTGTTCGAGCTTGGGGTCGATGAAGGGATTAGCGTACGCGAGGAACCGGTACCCGCGGTCGTGCAGATCGTCGACCATGGTGGATAGCGCGGGATACAGTTCATTGTCGGGGCGCCAGCGATACTCAACGCCAAAACCCCCATCGATGTTCGGGCGGATGCCCGTCCAATCCTGTACCCAAAGCGCGCCTTTCGGAACGTCTGCGGCCTCAAGCGCGGCGACGTCCGCAAGGACCTCGTCTTTGCCCCCCTGCGCGCCGACCCACACGTCCCACGCCCAGCTCGGAGGTGATTTCGGACGTCCGACCTCGGTGCTGAGCTGTTCGATCACGTCTTTGGTGGTTGGCCCGTGAAACACCAGCCACTGTAGCGGTTTGGCCGACGTGGCTTCCAGCCAGGCGATCTCGTCGTTGGTCGCACACAGGTCGACAAGCGTGCGGCTGAACGTCTTAAGAAGCAAGCCGGTGCCGTCTGCTGTAGCAAAATACGGCATGGGAAAATAGGTGGTGTGTTTGTCGCCGTTGATGCCGCCCGGCGGTTTGGCGGGGTCGCGACCAACGCCTTGCTCAGACACCATCAGTCCGAACGCCTCGCCACGCTGATCGAGGGCGTTGTACTGCTCGCCGAAGCCGTAGAAAGTCGAGTCTTTGGTGCACCG
>JAUIKB010000812.1 GCA_030430975.1 Polyangia bacterium | reverse complement strand
TGAAGAACGCCTTCGGTGGCTTGCTGAACGAGCTGGATGGTGTCGCTGGTCCCTCCGGCTGCAGCCCGCTCGATCTTCAATCGACGCGTTGACGTTGTGGTTTTCGTGGGGGCGGGCGAATCCGGAAGCTCGGAACTCGGCTGGCGCAACGACGCGGGACCGGCCGCACTGACGAACGACTCGAGTTCGTGGATAACATCCTCCGCCGCGGCCGGTCGGTCATCAGGTGACTTCTCAAGCAGCTCTAGCAGCAGTCGCTCCACGCCGCGGGGGACGCTGGCGCGCACTGCGTCGGGCAATGGCGGCGGGGGCTCGGTGCACTGCATGTTGAGCAGTTCGCGCGGCGACGCGGATTCGAAGGGCGCGCTACCGCTGAGCATCTCGTACAGCACCAAACCCAAGCAATACAGGTCGGAGCGTGCGTCGACACCGGCCGCGTCGATCTGCTCAGGACTCATGTACTGCAGCGTGCCGACGCTATGGGTGGTGTGTTTGGTGAGAGCTTCGAGCACCTTCGCGATGCCGAAATCCATGACCTTCACGCTGCCATCGCGCAGCACCATGATGTTCTCGGGTTTCAGGTCACGGTGAATGATCGGCGGATCCTGCCGGTGGGCGGTCGCCAAGGCGCCTGCGATCTGCAGCGTGATGTCCACCGCCTCTTCCCAGCCCAGCGCTCCGGATCGACTGAGCAGCTCGCGCAGCGTCTGACCTTCCAGGAACTCGAGCGCCATCACGAGCTGGTCGTCGACCTCGGTGCAGGCCAGGCATCGGACGATGCCCGGGTGATCGAGATGTGCCAGGATGGTCATTTCGTTCAGAAAGAGGCGACGCCCCTCCTCGGACCGCGCGAGTTCGGAGCGGAGGACCTTAAGCGCAACCTTGCGCTTCGAAAGGCGCTCCTCGGCCTCGTAGACCTTGCCCATGCCCCCTTCACCGACCAGCCGTCGGATCAGGTACTCGCCAATGCGATCCATGCTGTGAACCCTTCTACGTTTGAGTCGCCCGTTCGACTTGGGGAGCGCCATCGTACCGCCGGGGCACGCGGCTGGGGGCTTGAACACCAACTGCAGTACTTTTCAGTAACTTACGGTTTATTTTCAGTTTTTTTTGTTTTTATTGCACTCGGTCACCGACCGGCGGGGTGCGAAACCGGCGCAAACTACAGTAGAAGGCTGCGTGACACTGGGCGAGGCTCTCGACCGATTGAACTGTACGACGCTGCGCTTCTCGCGCGCCGCACCCCACCTGCAGCTGCGTCGCGACTTTGACGCCGGGCTCGATTTCGGTCGCTATGGCCACGGCTTTCAGATCGACCACGTCACCGCCAACGAGCCGCTGCGACTGGGCGAGGCCGAAAGCCGCAGCGCCCTACAGGCCGCCGAATCGCTCGCCGACGCCGAGCTGCTATTGGCGGCCATGTCCGCCGCCGAACACGAGCTCGTCGTCCTGCATCGTCACCGAGCGCTGAACATCGGTCTGTTCACCTGCATCCACTCGTCGACTTTGGGCGCCAACAACGGCTGGCACGCTAAACGAGCCGGCGGGCTGCGGCGCCACGACATCGGCACCCCGGAGCGGGACGTCTGGCAAGACGGCCTCAACTTGTCGCGAGCGATGACCTTCAAGAACGCCGCCTGCGACCTACCGTTCGGTGGCTGCAAGCTTGTTGCCCACATGCCTCCGCTGCCCGAAACGTTCGGCGCAGTGAGGGCTGAACTTGGGTTCCTCGCGTACTGTATCGACTCGGGCAATCTGCTGACCGGACCCGACATGGGATTCCCGGCGAGCATGATCGACGAACTGAGGGCGCACTTCACCCGGCACATCATGTGCGGACCCGGCGGCGAACTCGGACACACCGGCGCCCCCACCGCCCTTGGAGTGTTTCATGCGCTAACCGCCGCCGCGCGCCACCGTTTCGGTGACCGCGGCGTCGAGGGACGGCGAGTCGCCGTCCAGGGACTGGGCGCGGTCGGCAGTACCTTGTGCGAATTGTTGCATGGCGCCGGGGCGAGCCTAGTCGTGGCGGATGTGCAAGCCGCACGTGCGGCGCGCGTCGCCGAACGCTTCGGTGCGGAGGTAGTGTCACCCGGCAGCATCCTCGCGACGCCGGTCGATATCCTGAGTCCTTGCGCGGTCGGCGGCGTGTTGAGCGAGCCATCGATCGCCGCCGTGCGCTGCGCGGTGATCTGCGGCGCCGCCAACAACCAACTTCGCGCTGACGACGAGGCCGGCGAGATCGCGCTTGCCCGGATGCTCGCTGAGCGCGACGTGCTGCTCGTGCCGGACTGGACGGCAACCGGCGGCGGTGTGCTGCTGGGCTGCGAGGTGTATCAAAACCCGGGTCACGCCGACCGCGAGCGCGTCGACAAACGCATCGAATCCGCGATCGGTGAGGCGACGGCGCGGCGACTGGCCGAGGCCGCCGCGAGCGGAATGACGCCTACCGAACAGGCCTATCGCGAGATTCGCCGGCGACTCGACGCGGCCGCTTGAACCTTGCCGCCATCGGAGCTACCCCGTACCCCTTCATTATCCACCCCTAGCCGAAAAGATCTAAGCGATGGACGCCACCGGAAGTCACGATGCCAACCGCGCCTACTACGATGAGTTCTCCAAGAACTACGAGGCCCATCGCGGCGACAACGATCCAGGCGGCTATCACGAACTACTCGATCAGCTCGAGGCCGACTTCGTCCGCCGCTACGGCGACGGCAAAGACATCTTAGAGGTCGGCTGCGGCACGGGCCTGGTGCTCCAGCGCCTGAGCAGCTTCGCACGCAAAGCCCAAGGCATCGACCTATCTCCGGGCATGGCTGAGCTCGCCAAGAAGCGCGGCCTCGACGTCACGATCGGCTCCGCTACCGAGCTACCTTTCGAGGACGAGAGCTTCGACGTCACCTGTTCGTTCAAGGTGTTGGCGCACATTCCCGCCATCGAGACCGCGCTCAGCGAAATGGCGCGCGTGACGCGCAAGGGCGGCGTCGTGATCGCCGAATTTTACAACCCGCACAGCTTCCGCGGCATCGTGAAGCGCTACGGTCCGGCGCGCGGCATCGGTCACAGCGCCAATGAGGATCAGGTGTACACCGCCTACCACAGCCCGAGCGACGTCGAGCGCATGGCGCCTCCCGGTTGCACGCTCGCCGACGCGCGCGGCGTGCGCATCGCGACGCCGACAGCGTTCATGATGCGGGTCCCGGTACTGCGCGGCGTCCTGCGAAAAGCCGAGTGGGTGCTCGCCGACTCGCCGCTATCACGCTTCGCCGGCTTCTACGTCGCCGCGTACCGCAAGCACTAAGGCTGCCAAGCTATGCGCGGCGCAGGACGTGCAGGCACCACTCGGCATCGATCCGTCGGACACGAGTTTCCAGCTGTTGCGCCGCCAGGCTCGCCAACCACTGCTCTTCGGCTTCGACCAGCACGCCCGTCGCGATGAGGGTGCCGCCCGGAGCCAGATGGCGCGCCAGCTCGCCGGCGATTGCCAGCTGTGCTGGTAACGGCACGTTCGCGACGATCACGTCGAATGCGCCGGCCACCTCGCACAGGTCCGGGTGAACGGACACGCGCTCGAGCCGGTTCAGTTTCAGGTTGGCTCGCAGCGCCTCAAGCGCGTCGAGGTCGTTTTCCACCGCTTCGACGATCGCTGGCGTGAGA
>JAUIKB010000811.1 GCA_030430975.1 Polyangia bacterium | reverse complement strand
CCGGGCCGCTCGACGGGCGCTTCGAGGTCGCCGACAAGGCGGCGCATATCTGGCGGCGCGGCGGGCGCAGCCGGGCGGCCGATCTGCACCTGCCGACCGGCCCCCGCGTGGCGCCCGGGTTCGGCCAGGCGGAGGCGTTTCACGCCCGCGCGCTGCAAGCTGGCGGAGAACAACTCACAGGCGTGCGCGAGTCCGCGCCGGCGCGCTGGGCGTGGGAGTTGGTCCGTCGCACCAGCGCACCTGGTCGACTGGTTAGCTCCGTTATCGAAGCTGACGAACCCGAACTGCTAGACGAACCGTTCTGTGTCTGGAGCGGATCGAGGTCGTTCAGTACGCTGGGTGCGCCCGAACGCCGAGGTATCGAGCGCTTCATCAAGCTGGGCGGGGTCATGGTGGTGGACGACGCCGATCCGGGCAAAGGCGATTTTGGTCGAGCGGCGCGGCGGGAGATGGCGGCCATCTTCCCGGAATCTCCGTTGATTCAGCTGCCGGCCTCGCATGTGATCTACAAGACGTATTACATCGTGGACCGACCGGTGGGACGCTTCAAGGGTACCCCGCACGTTGAAGCGATTGTACGTGGTAATAATGCTCAAGTAATCTTCTTAGCGCACGATCTGCTGGGTGCGCTCGCGCGTACACCTTCCGGCAGCTGGGCGTACGAGGTCGTGCCCGGCGGATTCCGCCAACGTGAGATGGCGATTCGCTTGGCGGTCAACCTAGCGATGTACGTGCTGTGTTCGGACTACAAAGACGATCAGGTGCACGCCCCGTGGCTGATGAGGCGTCGCGCTCGGCGGCGGCCGTAGAAACCGGGTCTGCAACGTGACGCGAAACTACGCCTTCAGCGACGACCTGCCGATTGCGGCGGTGTACGGTGCGCTGCTGCTCGCGCTGCTGGGGTTGGCCTTCTTGCTCCTCGAGCTCCGGCGTCGTCAGCGCTATGGGTTCGCGATCTTCGCTACTGGAGTTGTCGCCGTGGCTGGGCTCGTGGCGGCCGTGATGCGACCCGTCCAGGTCAGGTCGCAGGGCACGATGATGGGGCCGCGCGTCGTGGTGCTGGTCGATCAATCGCGCCGGCTGCTGTTGCCCGCGGACGCTGAGTCGACGCGGCGAGCGCGGGCCCTGGAGGTGATGGCGGAACTGCCGAAACGGTTCACGGATGCTCGCCTGACTTATCTGGGTTTTGCTGATAAGGCGCCGACGCCGATGCTGCCAGACGCGCCGCCGCCGGCTCGCGGCGCCACCACGGATCTCGCCAAAGCCGTAGCCGAACTCGCCGCGGATCCGGCTGAACGTCCACGCGCCGTGGTGGTGGTGAGTGACGGTCGCTTTGAGCGGCCGACGTCGAGCGCCGACGACGCGGCCCTTCGACGGGCCGTCGCTGGGCTCGGTGTTCCCATTCACGCGGTCAAGATTGCAACCACCGCACCAAAAGACGCTAGCGTGCGCTCAGTGCGAGCCGCGGGTGCGGCGGTTGCGCATCAGCCACTCGCGCTGACGATCGACATCGGTTGCGCGGGCGGATTGGCTTGCGGCGAAGTGCCGGTGCGCGTCCGCGAGCTGAGGCGCGGGACCGAACCGGCGTTGCTCGCGAGCGGAACGGCGACCGTTACCGAAGGCGAGGCGACCGTCGAACTCACCGTGACGTTGGAACGCGCGGGCACGCGCATCGTCGAGGTCGCCATCGACGCGCCAGCGGGTGACGTAGTCGCGGAGAACAATCGCCGGATCATGGAGTTCGAAGTAACCCGCGACCGCATCCGGCTTCTGCATGTTGCGGGTCGTCCGACGTATGACGTGCGCGCGCTGCGCATGTGGCTGAAAAGCGATCAGTCCGTCGATGTCGTCGCGTTTTTCATCTTGCGCACCGATACGGATGAGCCGGGGACGTTCGACGAGAGCGAGCTGGCGCTGATTCCGTTTCCTGTGGACGAGCTGTTCACCGAACATCTGCCGAGTTTTGACGCGGTGGTTCTCCAGGATATCGACGCGGTTCGTTACAAACTCGCGCGCTATCTCCCCAAGCTCGCCCACTACGTCGAATCCGGCGGTGGTCTCATTATGGTGGGGGGCCCGACGGCCTTTGTCGGTGGCAACTACGCATCCACCGCACTGGAACGCGTCCTGCCCGTTAGCCTCGCCGGACTGAGCAAACCGTATGAAACGGCTGGCTTTGTCCCAAGGTATACGGAGGCAGGCCGGGCCGCGCCGGTACTCGGTGGGGTGCGGCGACTGTTTGGCGACCAGCTTGCGGAGGTGGCCGGGTCCAACACGGTCGGCCCTGCGCGCGATGGCGCCATCGTATTGTGGGAGCACCCGATTCGGAAGGCGGGTGCGGGCGCGATGCCGGTGCTGGCGCTAGGCGAAGCGGGGGACGGGCGGTCCATAGCGCTGTCGATCGACGGAACCCACCGGCTGGGGTTCGGAAAGCTGGCCGCCAGCGCCGCAGGGCGCGGCTACGGCGCACTCTGGGACGGCTTGCTCGGTTGGCTGATGCGCGATCCTCGGTACGAGATCGCTCAGCTGCGCGTCGTTCCCGAGTGTATCGCCGGTGAGCCGACAACGCTGCGGCTGACGCGACCCCCTGGCGCCGAAGGCGACGTGAAGCTCGTCGTCACGCCATTAGCTCCCGGTGCCAAAGCCATCGAGCGCATCGTGAAATCCCCCGCGGACGGTCCGTTGGACATCGACGTTGGAAAGCTGGCCGTGGGTGGCTACTCAGCGAAGGCGTCGGTAGGAGCAGCGCCGCCGACGCGCCAGGACTTCGCGTGTGAGCGCGGTGGCGTTGCCTGGAGCGACAGTCGGCCTAATCCGCAGCTCCTCGACGCCGTCGCGCGAGTGACTGGAGGGATGAGCGTGAAGCCTGACGCAGTCGCATCGCTCGCTCTGCCCAAGTCCACTCGGGTGGCGGTGGAGCGGCGCGTGTCGCCGCTCGCGCCGCCCTGGGCTTGGAGCCTCGCGGCGGCGCTGCTGCTCAGCATCCACTGGCTGGTGCGCCGCCGCGGCGGGCTCATCTAGGCTGTTTGCTCGCCTCTTAGCGCTGCGGGCGTCGGCTCGCTGCCGCTTCGCGGCGGATCTAACTTAGGTGGCTGCCAGGTCGTCTCGCCTATCGGACTGCGAGGTCGTCTCGGTCCCGGTCCTAGTAGTACTCGTTGCCAAGGTGGGTGATGAGGTCTTCTCCCATCATCCAACGAAGCGTGTTCTTGAGCTTCATCAACTGGATGAACAGGTCGTGCTCAGGATACAGCCCCTCCGCTGTCATCGGGCTCTTGTAGTAGAAGCTGAGCCATTCTTGCACGCCGCCGAACTCCGCGCGTTTGGCCAAGTCCATGAACAGCGCCAGGTCGAGGACCAGCGGCGCCGCCAGGATCGAATCGCGGCACAGAAAATCCACTTTGATCTGCATGGGGTAGCCCATCCAACCCACTATATCTAAGTTGTCCCAGCCCTCTTTGGCGTCGCCGCGAGGTGGATAGTAGTTAATTCTTACCTTGTGGTAAATTTCTCCGTACAGTTCGGGGTACACGCTCGGCTGCAGTATATGGTCAAGAACACCCAGCTTGCTCATTTCCTTGGTCTTGAAGTTCTCAGGATCGTCGAGCACTTCGCCGTCGCGGTTTCCAAGGATGTTGGTGGAGAACCACCCGCTGAGGCCCAG
>JAUIKB010000810.1 GCA_030430975.1 Polyangia bacterium | reverse complement strand
CCCGAGCCCGACTTCATTACCGAAGGAATTCGCCGCCTTGCCCGGGTGATTACCGAAGAGCGTGAACTCGTCGACACCTTCGGGCCCGCCAGCTCCGAGACTCCTGTGGCGGCAAATCTTGAATCCCCCCCACCCGAGGTGACGTAGTCGTGAGCGACATGCCCCGGGTTCTGATTCTCTCCGGCGGAATTTCCCACGAGCGAGACATCTCGCTCAAGTCCGGACGCAAAGTTGCCGATGGACTCACATCACACGGTATGAGTGTGGAGCTGCGCGACCCGGATGGAACCCTCATTGAGCATCTGCGAGACCATCCGCCCGAGGTCATCTGGCCCGTTCTTCACGGAGCCTCGGGAGAAGACGGAGCCCTTCGCGCGCTGCTCGGCGGTGTTGACGACCTAGGTCGCGAACGCGTCTTGGCCGAAGAAGTCCTCAAGGAAACGGCGAGCTATGCGGTCGAGTCGGTGGCCATGGAGTTCGACGACTTGGATGTTGACGAAAAGGATCGCCACTTACGTGGCAAACCGATGTTCGGCGGCGCGTACGTGACGAAGTCACTATGGCTTGACTGGCGAAAGAGCGGCGACGGGACCGACTGGCGCAGCGCGATTGCCGATGCGCTGTTTCGCTACCCGATAGGCATCTTCGCACTGGCCGGGAGCGGCGATAGCTTGATGTACGACGAAGCTGAAGTTTCGTTGAAGGAACTGCATGGCTTTTGCACCGCCCGTCGCACGCGCTGCGTAACGTTTACCTGCGCGGGTGACAATCTGGACTGCGCGTTTCGCGCGGCGGAGCTGTGGTACGACGCGACATCACCGAACGTGATGACCTTCAAGTCACGCTCGATCGGAGAGGTGTTTCGGCTGCTCAACGCGGCGCGGCTGGCAGAGCCGGATCAGCTGACGGTGTCACGGTTGCGGTTCACGTCTGAGAAACCGCCAGCCGCGCAGCTCGTGGTTACCCGACCGCGGTCGAACGAGGCCGAATCGGGAACGCCGGTGCCCTCGAGCTCGGTCGCGCCGCTAGCGTCCACCACCCGCCCGTAGCGACGTGGCTACGATTTCGTTGTCCGGGCGACGTAGTCCGGGTGGTTGCGCCACGCCGGCAACGTACCCATGAACGCCAGCGTCTTGGCTTCTGCCGCGTCGCGACTCAGCGAGCTGTCCTCGCGTAGCGTCCACGACACCATGCTCTCGAAGCGGTCGTCGAACGGCTTGAGCTGTCCGTCCGCGTCGCTGCAGTACGAGCAATACTGGCCGGATTCGATGGGCATGGTGCAGCTTTCGCACTGCGTTTTCGTTTCACTCATGATGGTGTTCCTTTCGATGTTCGGTGGCGTGGGCCGCGGCCGCCGCCGCGAAGTCGGTTAAGCCCTGAATCAGATTCTCGCGCTGGGTCGGCGACATGCGCGCCAACACGGCAGCGACCAGATGATGGTCGAGCGGCTGGCTCTCGTCGCTGACCAGCTGGCGCCCGTTTGCGGTCAGCCACACGAGATGGCGACGGCGATCGGTTTCGTCCTCGCGGCGCTCGACCAGTCCCCGTTTGATCAGGCGCGTGAAGGTCTCGCTGATGGCGGCTTGCGAACGTCCAAAGTGTTTTCCGGCGTCGCTTACCGTCAGCGGTCCCGACATCGCCAGGTGTCGAAGGACAGCCAGCGCGGCACGGTTCGGACGATAGTCGTCGACGGCGCGGCGCGGATGCAGGTGCAGATAGAGCTGCCCAAACAGCTGGGAGACGTCGATGGCGGTGGCGTCGGTCACGGTGACGCCAGGGTCGGTTCCACGCGTTACATCGTCAACCCCGATACATTCACATCAGTCATCACGGGGCGGCATCAGGTGACGCCAGTAACGCTCGGGGGATTCGAGTATGCCCCGCGTGATCTGGTAGTGCGCGGTGTCCTCGAGCCGAATCACGGGAAGCTCCGGGTCGTTGAAGTCGCGAATCGTTGCGCCCGGATACGTGAGCAAGATGGGTGAGTGGGTCGCGATGATGAACTGCGCTTCGCCGGATGCAGCTGCGGCGGCGATGTTCGCGAGCAGGGCTAGCTGTCGCTGCGGCGATAGGGCCGACTCAGGTTCGTCCAGCAGAAACATGCCTGAATCCATGCGCCCCTGGACGATTTCCATGAACGACTCGCCGTGAGACCGTTCATGCAGCGACTTGCCTCCGTACAGGCCGTACGGATCGCCTACGAAGTCCGGATCGGCTCGGCGTTCATCCAGTAGGGACGCAAAGTTGGCGTAGAACTCCGCGCGTAGAAAGAACCCGTCCCACGGTCGACGGTGGAACGAAGCCTTGAGGCTGCGGGCGAGCACACTTTCGAGCTCGGGACCGTGGTGATGCCCGGTCTCGTTCTTGCTGCCGCCGGATACCGGCAGGCCGCACAGATCGGCGATCGCCTCGAGTAACGTTGATTTGCCGCTACCATTTTCTCCGACGAAAAATGTGACGTGCGAGTCGAACTTCAGATCGAGCGTTGGGAGAAATGGCAGTGAGAACGGAAATTGCCCTCGGTCGCCGAGGTCCTTAACACGTAGCGTCAACAAGTGCGGGATCTGCGGGTCACGGCTCACGGCATCTTTTACGCCGAATTTCCGCTGGGTCGGTGTCAGACAATGTCCGTTCGCACGGCGACGTGATTTTCTGGGAACATCGGCGCAAGGGGGGCCTCTAACCGGCGCGCCTCCAATGGAGTTCGTTCCGCTATGCCTATGATCCGACGCCTACTCAGCCCGTTGTTCCCAGCTCTCGCCGCCGCGGCCGTCGTATCGGCTCCTACAGCAGCTTCTGCGTTCTGCGGCTTCTACGTCGGCGGCGCCGACGCCAAGCTGTTTAACAAGGCCACTCAGGTCGTGATGATGCGCGAGGGCAACCGCACCGTGCTGTCGATGCAAAACGACTATAGCGGCCCAGCCAAGGGCTTCGCGATGGTTGTCCCTGTGCCCACGATCCTCAAAAAGGAAGAGGTCAAGACGCTCGACCGCAAACTGTTCGCGCGGGTTGAGACGTTGTCCGCGCCACGCCTCGTCGAGTACTGGGAGCAGAATCCCTGTCCGAAGCCGAGCAGCGGGATCGGGCTTGGCTCGATCGGCACGGTCGGTTTCGGTCGGGGCGCCGGCGGGACCGGCTTTGGCTCGGCCAAGGCGAATCGGCCCGTCGTCAAGGTCGAGGCGAAGTTCAGCGTCGACGAATACGACATCGTGATCCTAAGCGCGCAGGACTCGACCGGTCTGGACCAATGGCTGCGTGACAACAAGTACAACATCCCGGCCGGCGCCGACGCGGTGCTCAAACCGTACGTCACGCAGGGCATGAAATTCTTCGTCGCCAAGGTCAATCCGGCCAAAGTCAAGAAGGTCAACGGACGAACCGTGCTTGCGCCGCTGCGGTTCTACTATGAGAGCGACAGGTTTACGCTTCCAACCCGGCTCGGGCTGCTCAACTCGGCAGGGACTCAGGACCTTATCGTCAACATCCTGGCGAAGGGAACCCGGTACGAAGCGGCTAACTACGACAACGTGACCATTCCGACGAATATCGACGTTGGAAACGTGACGAAACAACAGTTTGGGTCCTTCTACACGAGTCTGTTCGACGATACCGTCAAGAAGCATCCTGGGGCAGTCGTAACCGAGTATGCGTGGGATTCGGGC
>JAUIKB010000009.1 GCA_030430975.1 Polyangia bacterium | reverse complement strand
CAAGCGCCGCGCGCTGAAGAGCGCGCTGGTCCAAGTCCTAGACGATAAACGCATCAGCGCGAGACCGACCGCCAGTTCGACCGCAGACCGCTCATCCTTGAAGATCTTGGCAGCCGAAGACAACTCAGTGAACCAGCTCGTGCTTCGACGGCTGCTCGAGAAGCTCGGTTACCACGCCCAGTTCGTGGAAAACGGACGCGACGCGGTCCGCACGATTCAGCAGCAGCACTTCGATCTCATCTTCATGGACATTCAGATGCCAGAGATGAACGGCCTCGACGCGACGCGCGAGATCCGAAAGACCCTCCCCCCCGATCGCCAGCCCCGCATCGTGGCGATGACCGCCGACGCACTAAAGGGCGACCGAGAGAAATGCCTGGTCGCTGGGATGGACGACTACCTGAGCAAGCCGATCAGCGTCGAACGACTCCAAGAGGCGCTGCGGGCCGCCCGCCGGACGGCCCGCAAACGCGCGTCGCTACCCCCGCAGGCGTAACGCCGCCATCTTGGAAGCGTGCTCGTGGTCGAGCACTTCCTTCAGGATCTCCTTACCGCTGTCTCGCAGCTTCTTGGCATCACGAGATGCGTCCATCGCCTGAGTTGCGCTGTGGCCGTGCTTCTTGGCGCGAGCCTCGGCTTCCGTGGCGCGGCTGTCGATGATACCCGCATCGCGCTTGTCACCAGCAACCCCCATGTCATTGAGTCCGCCTAGACCATCCGCCGCGTTCGAACCAACGTCCATTAGCTTCAGGGTCCCCTTGAGCGACAGCTGAGACGCGTCACTGGTATCCGAACCGGCGATCGCGACTGCGCCTCCTCCCGCCAGCAGGGCCTTCACCCCACCACTGGCCGCCTTGCCGATAGCTGCTTTCATCTCGGCATCGTACCGAGCTTCCGCCGCGTCTCGCTCGAGCTGGGCGGCGTTCATCGTCTCCCCATACTCAGCGTCGATCGCGGCGTCGGCCAGCTCATCACTCGCCTGTTCGATTTGGTTGGACGTCTCTTTCATCGTCGCAAAGATCTGCGCCGCAATGGACGCGCCGCTCACATTCGAAATACTCATCATGCTCT
Organism: Polyangia bacterium; assembly: GCA_030430975.1. Lineage (GTDB taxonomy): Bacteria > Myxococcota_A > Polyangia > Polyangiales > Polyangiaceae > JAUIKB01. The sequence goes on along the minus strand of JAUIKB010000009.1, from coordinate 19,261 downwards.
CCCGAACTGGACGGCTTGACTGCTCGCCTCGTGGTGTTGTTGTTGGGCGTCCACAAGCGCGGACTTAGCCCGATTGAATGACTTGTTGAGGTCCTTCAGCGCGTCGACCATCTGCTCGACCTGACGCTGCAGCTTCCGCTGTCGCGCCCGCGCGACCTTGCCGTCGATCTTGTGATGGGCGATCTCGCGATCGTACCCAGCGCTCACTCCGTCGCCGATTCCTTCGGACCCCGCGGCGAGGCCATCGGCCGCAACTGCAGTGGTTTTTCCGACTTGAGCCGCCGTTTGTAGGGTCCCGGCTGCCTGACCCGTTGCGGTAGCAAACGACGTCACGTTGCAAGCGATCGCCGCACCGGCCGCGATCAACCCCGCGGCCTGCTCGCCCACGCCGACCTTCACCAGCGCCTCCTTGCCGTACATCGAAATCACCAGCCCGGCGACCGCCAGCGCAGCCGGCGCGGAGAGCCCGCCCGATGCGACCACGCTAGCAGCAACCGCGACCACCGCCGCGACCTTTCCAATGGTGGAAAACGTTTCGGTGATCGAACCCCAGAAGCCGGCGGCCTCTTTCTGCTCGGCCGCCGCTTTGCGGGCGGCTTCGATAGCCGCCTTGGCTGCCTCGATCGCGCGCTTGCGCTGGTCGCCGTTAAGCTCGATCTTGTTGCGGGCGTCGATCGACTGACCTCGTTCCTGCTCAGCCGACATCGCGAACATCAGCGTGAAGACATCCGCCATCGCGACGATGCTCTGCTGAACCTCAGCAGAGGTCGCACTCAGCGGCGCGGCTGGAGCTCCGGGCATGTCGGCGGCGGTGTAGCCGACGTCCGAGGGTCCCTGGCTCGCGCCGGTGGCACCCACGCCGCTCATGACGGAACCCCTTCCTCGATCGGCGGATCGGCCACGGCGGCAAGCGCCTGCCCGACCGCTCGCACCACGTGCGCGGTGTCGAGCTCGCCGGCTCGTTCGTGGGAAGCCGCGAGCGCGTGCCACACGTCTTGAACGTGAGGTGCGACCATCGCGGCTGCGCGCAGTACATCGCGCGCCGTTTCCCGTTGACCTCGGCGCTCAAGTTGCTCGCTCTGTTCGAGCAGCTCGGCGACCGATTCAGTCGTGGCGTGTTCCAAAACGGGCAACTCAAGCATGACCTAGGCCCTCGTGTTGGAGATGACGCTCTTCATCGAGTCATTCAGCATGCCCATGACGTTGCTGCTGAACTGCGTCGTGCGCGTGCGGAACTGCATCAGCGAGCTGAGCGACATCATAGTGAATTCGTTGTCTGTGTTGAGACTGGCGAGCCGTCCGTCGATGTCTTTGAGACCTTCCTCGTAGTCCTCTTTCTTGGCCCCCGACGTTCCCACCTTGTTGTGGATGTACGGTTTGCCGTTTGAGTCCAATGTCACGGGAAAGGTCTTTTCCTGCCACTCGCTGATAAGAGCTTTCACCTCCGGATCATTGGTCTTCGCTGCGAGCGCTTTGAATTCGTCGCGGATCTTCCAGCACTCTTGAGCGTTCTTACCCATCGGGTTGTCCTTTACCTTCCGCATCAACTCGGCGAGTTCGCGCATCGACGTCGCGGCCTCGTTTCGCTTCTCTGCCTCGGCTTTGAAGCCGTGCAGCTGACCGTCCACATCCGTGAGCATCATCGTAATGTACTCCATGATGTCCGCAGGACTGATGAGCCCCTTGGCTGCCTGGTTGGTTGCCGGGTTGACCCCGTGAACGTTGCCGCCTGATACACCTTGAACTGTCATGTCTCTACTCGCTTTCTCTTGTGGTTAAATTTAGACCCGCATCCCGAAACACACTGGAGCGGTCGCTAGCTGTGGTGGCGGAGGCAACTCGGCGTCTAAGTCGATGTCCAAAAACACGTCCTCACCTGCCTCGGCACACGCTCGCTCGGCGGCTCGGATAATCGCGTCCTGAGCGTTCATCTGCCGCTCGATGTCGTTTAGAAACTCCTGCATGACTCCTCCTTTTCCGGCGCTTCTCGCCGTGATGGAGGTGTGTCGGAGCCCGTCGCCATCAGTTGCGTACAAAAACGCTTCGACGCGGATCACGCCGTTGCCCACGCTTTTAAACGCCGTTCAACGCCAAATCCGGACAAACGAGACTGCACCAAAGTACGCCGGCGGGACACGCAGCTGTAAACAGGGGGGACGCGTAAACCAGTTCACCGGACCTGCCCGGCGGCCGGCACAGCCACCACGCGCGAACCCAGCGACGACATCACCCCGGCGCGAACAAGAGTGACGGCCACTGCCGATATGGCAGCGCTACGCGGTCCTCACGAGCGCCGGCGCGTGGCGATTTGTCAGATGTTCGACCACGGGTCGCGGACCATGCCGCGACGGTCGCCGTACGGGGCGTCCCACGGCGCCTCGATGCACTCCGCACCCCTGTCGAAGGCGTCCAGAAGGACAGCATCCGCGTCGTCAACGTAGACGTAAAGGCACACGTGCAACGCTTCTCGCTCGCCAGCGGCGCTCACCATGACGACCGAATTGCCGATCCAAGTTCAGCCGGTCGACCCACGACGAACTCGCCGGTCGCGCCGAACGTCTCACGGACGAACTCGACCAAACCGGCCGGATCGCTTGTCATGATCCCAGGAATGACTGTCGGTAACGTGGTCATCGCGAGCGCTTTCTTTTTAGACGTCAAAAACCGTTACGACGTCGTGGGCCGCGGCGGGCGGCGCATGGTCGCCTTGCCCACCATCACGTCGATGGTCTTCCTGGCGCGTCGCCACACCGGCTCCTGGACATACGGCACATCGTACTTCTCACACAGCGCCTTCACTCGCGGCTGCAGCTTCTGGTATTCGAGCAGCGTCATGTTCGGGAACAAGTGGTGCTCGATTTGATAGTTCAACCACCCCTGCAACCAGTCGCGAACGTCGCCGCCGGTTTGGTAATTCACGGAGCCGATAATCTGGCGCAGAAAAAATTCTGCCTTACCACGCCCTGGCTTGTCGAAACGGTACATGTCGTCGCCGGCGTGGTTCGGCCCGATAATAATGAAACTGTGGACGTTGGCGATCCACTCCGCGAGCAGCTGATTAGCGGCAACGTTGAATACGGCGAGCGGGCCGAGCGGACTGTAAGCAAGCGGTATCGCGACGAAGTTCACTCCGGCGTACGGCAAGTAGCAGCGCGACCACAGCTCACGCCCGCGCGGATGCCGCGGATCCCACTGCTCCGGGACCATCACTGAATGCGGCGCATCTGGCGCCGCGTCGGCTCGGGCTAGTTGCGCTTCCATCATCGTTGTGGGGGCGTAGTAGATCCATTTCCACGACGAGATGAGGGCGTACGCGATAGCGCGACGCACAGCGATCGGCACCCGCAGCTCGCGGAGCCAGCTCAGGTTGTGTTCGACGAGATCCGGGTCAGCCGATTCTCCCAACCGAAAATGGTGGAGAATGTCGTGCTCCTGGTGCCAAGCGTCGGGCGCGATCCAGTCGAGCCAATCCACCGCACGCCGCCATCCGCGTGCGAACCGGCGACTCGTGTAGCGCTCGGGAATGCCAGGCACGGCATCGTAACCTTTGTGCGAAATCGGGTGCGCCATCACCGTCCAGCGGGTCGTTTTACCGAGCGCGATCAGCGCGGCCGAGACGACGTTGGGAAATACCCAAGCCGTTCCGTATCCGAGCGCGGCACAGCTGCGTCCCCAGCGCTCGAGCTTGCGCAGATGAACGAAGTCAGCCTCGCTAAGCTCGTTCCGCACCTCACGACGAAGCGCGGAGAGCTCTGCCGCCAGCGCCTCCACGTCTTGTCGTGGGAACCCGCAGATGGTCTCCGTATCATTCGCGGAAGGCGGCTGGTGCGTGGTCGGACGAGGCAGCGCGTCGGGCATCGGCGCGGGGCATAGCACGCATTTCGCGTGTAGGCGCGCCGGGTGATGGGCCCGACAAACGCCTAGAATCCGCGCAGGTTCGTCATCAGACGCTTGCTGATCACGATACGCTGAATCTGTCCGGTACCTTCGAAGATGTCGTACACTTTGATGTCGCGGAACCACTTCTCGAGCAGCGCGTGGTCCTCACTCAGCGTGCCGTGCGCGCCGCAAATCTCGATCGCGTCGATGCACGCGGAGATCGCCGCCTGTCCGGCCAGCGCCTTGGCCATGCTCGCTTCCTTAGCGTTCGGCTTGCCGTGGTCCGCCATCCAGACGGCCTTCCACACCAGGATGCGCGCCGCTTCGAGACGTCGGCTGATGCGCGCCAAGCGCTCCGCAAGCGCCGCGTAGCGCGGGATCGGCCGACCCAACATGTAGTTGTCCTTGACGAAGTCGCGGGCGTACTCGTACGCCGCCTTGCCGATACCACACGCCATCGCGGCGACCAGTGGCCGGGTGTTGTCGAACGTCTTCATCGCCGTCATGAAGCCTTCTTTCGACTGATACTTCTCTTCACCACCGAGTAGGTTCGCAGCCGGAACGCGGCAGTCCTCTAAGACGAGTTCCGCCGTCTCGTTCGCGCGTAACCCGAGCTTGTCCTCGATCTTGCCCACGAAGAATCCCGGCGTGCCCTGTTCGACTACGAATGCACGCTGCCCTGCTCGGCCTTGACTGGCATCGACTGTCGCGAAGATCACGACCCATGCGGCACGCCCGCCATTGGTGATGTAGCACTTGCGACCGTTGAGAATGTAGTCGTCGCCGTCCTTGCGGCAGGTCGTGCGGATCGCCTTTACGTCGCTGCCGGCGCCAGGCTCCGTGAGTCCGTATGCTCCCCAGCGCAGCTGGTCGCTCATGTCGCGAAAGATGCTGAAGAAGCGCTCCTTTTGCTCAGGCGTCCCGCTGGCGCGCACCGGCGGTCCGCCCAAACCCGGTCCCGGCAAGCTGAGCATGATGGATGCATCCGCCCACGCCAGTTCCTCCGCGCCCACTGCCGCCGTGCGGTTCGTACTGCGGGGCTTGTTGCTCTTTTCTTTGGGACCTTCGTTGTAGTCCGCCATCGGGTTCTCGGCGCCCTGCAGACTCTTGCTCATGCTGTAGAAGTTCCTGAGAAAGTCCTCCGGAATCTCTTTGTTCTTGTCCCAGCCGAGACTCATCGGGCGAATAACGCTCTTTCCGATCGAGCGGATGCCCTCGCGTAGCTGCTGCTGACCGGCTGACAGTTCAAATTCCAACATGGTTATCTCCAGTCTTCGGATCAGGTCAGTATGGCCTGCGCGTCGGGTGTAGGCAGCACGAGTTCCGGCGTCAGTTTGGCCCGGCACGCCACGAGTGCGGCTACCTGGTCCATCTGTTCGGCGGTCATGCCGACGAGCGCGGTTTGTTTCGCGTCGCGCATCATCTTTTCGACGATCACGTCCCGCATGAATCCGGCCCCGCCATGCAACTGAACTGCATCGTCACCGCAGCGCATGGCCGCTTCGTGCGCGTGAGCCACGGCTTGCGCAGTATAGGCGAGGCACGTTTCGAAAGGCTTTCGTGCGTCCCAAGCCCACGCTGCGCGCCGGCAGAGCTCCCCCGCGCTTTCGGCGTCCATGTGGCGGTCGGCCAACGTAAACGCGACCGCCTGGAAGTGACCGATTGGCTTACCGAACGCTTCGCGGATATCGCAATAGTCTCGCGTGATGTCGAACGACGACTTGCACAGTCCGACTTGGCGCGCAGCTACCGTAAGGGAGTAGCGCGCGAAGAATCGCAAGGTCGCCGCGACGAAGTCGTCGCCCCCCCGCAGACGGTCGGCCTCGTTTACGTCGACCCCGTCGAGTTCGAGCCGGCCAAAGTCTGCACACGCCAAGCCAAGCGTCTCGTGGCGCTTCCCAAGTTTCAGTCCGGGCGCGTCTCGCTTCACGACGAACGCCCCGCTGCCTGACCAGGGCGCGTCCGTCGCTTCGCCCTCGACGTCCGCGAACACGATGAAGCGATCCGCTGCAGCGACACCGCCGACAAAGCACTTGGACCCAGATAGGGTGTAGCCGTCACCGGACTTGCTCGCGGTGGTCACGAACGCCGCGCGGTCTTTGCGCGCTTTCACTTCGCTCCACGCGACCGCGCCTCCGGGCTTGCCGGCCGCCAGAGGCGTGAGCAGGTCGGTCAGCTGATCGGAGCTGGCCAGCTCTTGCGCAGCCCAGACGTACGGGCCGAAACCGTGCAACCCAAACGGCGTGGCGGAATCGCCTCGTGATAGCCCTTCGTTGATGAGCACGGCCGTGAGCAAACCGAGCTCCTGTCCGCCGTGAGCCTCCGGTACTGCGGCCAGCGCCAATCCCATCTCGCCGATCACCTGCTGAACGTCGTCAGCCACCTCGCGAGCGGCTTCGAACTCACGCGCTCGAGGCGCGAGCGTCGTCTTGGCCAGCTCGCCGACCGTCTCCTGGATCAGGCGCTGATCCTCGGTTGGTTCGAATGAAATCATCGCGTCTCCAAACTGTGTAGTGGCACTACATAGTAGCGGAAACATGAGCCGGTCGGCCGGATACCGCCCTAGCGTTACGCCAAGGGCCATAAGCATATGAATTTATTGGGCAATTCGGCGACGCTATGAATCGTGCTACGAGCTCACGGCTCCGCCTGGCTAAAGCTCACCCATCACATCAACACGGCGCGTCTCCACCGCATGTTTCACCTTGCGAAATGGCCGCCGGCGATCTAGGTTCCGCGCCCTCTCATGGCACACGCAGTAATCAGGACCGGCGGCAAACAATACCGAGTCGCCGAGGGTGACGTCATCCGCGTCGAGAAACTCGATGGCGACAAGGGTGGCAAGGTCTCGTTCGACGAGGTCCTCATGGTGAGCGGCGACTCTCCCAAGATCGGCAAGCCGCTCGTCAGCGGCGCGAAAGTCGAAGGCGAGATCGTCACGCAGGACCGCGGTGAGAAGATCGTCGTGTTCAAGTTCAAGCGCCGCAAGAACTACCGACGCAAGCAGGGTCACCGGCAGTCGTTTACGGCCGTCAAGATCACCGGCATCTCAGCCTGAACCACCGGCATCCAAGGTAACGGAGAAGCGAAATGGCTCACAAAAAAGGCGGCGGCTCGACGCGCAATGGTCGTAACTCCAACGCTCAGTTCCGTGGCATCAAGGCGTTCGGCGGCGAAGAAGTCTCGGCCGGTTCGATCCTCGTTCGCCAGGTCGGACTGAGTGTGGCGCCCGGCAAGAACGTCGGCGTAGGCAAAGACTACACGCTGTTCGCGCTCAAGGACGGGCGCGTCGAATTCGGCTGGGCGAGCCGACAGAAGAAGAAAGTCTCGATCGTCAGCGAAGCGAGCTGACGTCGGCGCCCAGAGGCGCGGAGACGAATCGTACCGATGAGCGGGAGCGCTGAAGCCAAAGCGTCTCCCGCTCAAACGCGTCTGGTCGCGGTCGATCTGGACGGAACCTTGTTGGCGCCGGACGGCACGGTGCGGCCATCCGATATCGCGGCTGCCGCCGCGCTCGAGGCGGCGGGAATAGCGGTGTGCGTGTGCACCGGCCGCCTTCATTCGGGAGCTGTACAAGCCATCCGCGCGCTCGCGATTACAGGCCCGAGCGTCGTTCTGGACGGCAGCTACGTAGTCGAACCCGACGGCACAGAGCTGCACGCCGCCAACCTGGACGCCTCAGTTGCCGATGCAGCGCTCCGGGTCACCAAGGACCACGATGTCGCGCCGTTCTTGTTCGGTGAAAACCAGGTCTGGTTCGACGTTCGAGCGCGCCCGCACGTCGACTACGTGCGGATCTGGTCCGAATCGGTCCGCGAAACCGCAACGCTTTCCGACCGCGCGAGGGCAACGGCCGGCGTACTCATCGTCGGATCCGAGAGCGGCGCTAAACGAAGTCGAGATGCGATCCACGCCGCCACGGGATACGAGACCAAGGTGCTCCCACCGCGCCGAAGCGCGTTCCCGGACCTGTGGGCACTGGTCCTGCGCGCGCCGGGTGCGAACAAAGGAACTGGACTGCATTGGCTCGCTAATCGGATGGGGATCTCGATGAGCGAAGTCGCGTGCGTCGGCGACTGGTACAACGACGTGCCTATGTTCGAGGTCGCGGGACGATCGTTTGTGATGTCCAACGCCCCGCCCGAGGTCAAATCAACCGCGACAGAGCAGCTCGCGGCCAGCTGCGATTCGGGGGGCGCGGTCATGGAAGTCGCGCGCCGCCTTGGGGCACCCGTGCTAACACGGTCGATCTAAGTGGCGAACGAAACCGACAGCCCCACAGCGCCGCGACGCCCGTTCTATCTGGTGCTGACGATCATCACGATGTGGTTGATCGGCATGCACTCGGTCGCCGAGGGCCTGTTCGCGATCGACGTCGTGAGAAACCCGGCGACGGTGCCGGGAACGACCACGCTACAGTACAAAGACATCGAAGAGGCGATGAAGGGCGCACTGGTGCTCGCCACCGCCAAGCACGGTCGCATCGCCATGCCGCTCGGCATCGGCGAGCTAATCCTGGGCGGGCTATTGGTCATGCTCAGCGTGCGCGCTCTGTTCGCACGTCGGGCCTCCACGAGCTTTGCAATTCAGGTGCTGGTCGCCAACATCCTGTTTGTGATTGTCGACTACGTCGTGAGTGAACCGCTGCGCGTCAGCATCGTCAACACGATCGTTGGTAGCGGTCTGGACGAACTCCCGGATTTCGTTCCCGAGCAGCAGCGCGACGAGATGCAGTACCTGCGCTGGTGGTGGATTTTCCGTATCCAATTGGCGATCAAGCTCGCCGCTTTGGCACTTAGCGCCTTCGCCTTCACGCGACCCAAGGTGCGCGAATTCCTTTCTCCAACGGAGCCCCATCCAGACGAGGAATTCTGATGGACGTCCGGAGGTTGCCTCCGGACCTGGCGAGCCAGATCGCCGCCGGAGAAGTCGTCGAACGCCCCGCGAGCGCGGTGAAAGAACTGGTCGAGAACGCCCTCGACGCGGACGCCGGCCGGGTTGACGTCACCGTAGCCGGCGGCGGCATCGCATCCTTGCGTATACGCGACGACGGCTGCGGGATGACCGAAGCAAACGCGATGCTCGCGCTTGAGCGCCACGCCACTAGCAAACTGCGCGACCTGGAGCACCTGGCTCACGTGATCAGCTATGGATTTCGCGGCGAGGCGCTGCCATCGATCGCTTCCGTGAGTCGTTTTCGGATAGCTACCCGAACACGCGATGAGGAAGCGGGCGTCGAGCTGACGGTAACGGGCGGGGCACCCCCATCCGTGCAGCCGATCGGTATCGCACCCGGCACCGAAGTCGAGGTGCGCGACCTGTTCTTCAACGTTCCGGCGCGGCGAAAGTTCCTGCGCTCGAGCGCGACCGAGTCCGGTCACATCACCGACGTAGTCGAGAACGCCGCCCTCGCTCAACCTGGGGTTACCTTCACGTTGACGCGCGACACCCGCAAGGTACGAGAGTATCTACGCGCAGCGTCGAGAGAACAGCGCGTTCGCGCTGCGTTCGGCGACGAGGTACTGGCTCGCTGCGCCGGGACGCGCGGTCCGTTACAGGTCGAAGCGTTTCTTTCCCGCCCTGAACGAGCACGGGCAGGAGCAGGCGGCATCAAACTTTTGGTCAACAACCGACCCATTCGCGACCGCGCACTGCTTCTGACGATCGCCCAGGCCTACGGCAGCGTCTTGGAGCGCGGACGTTACCCGCGCGGCGTCGTCTACATCGACATGCCCCCGGAACTGGTCGATATCAACGTCCACCCGCAGAAGTCGGAGTTACGCTTCGCCGACCCGCGCGCCGCGACGGACGCAGTCTACCGTCTGTTGTCACTTGAGCTCGCCGGCGCGTTCAGCCTACCGGCGCCCTCACGCAATCCGTGGCAAGCGCAGCGCGAAGCCCAGCGTCCTACCTATGCGGCGCCGCAAAGTACGACGCGTACGACCGAAGTCGCCGACGCCGGCGCGCCCAACTGGCAACGAGAGCTGAACACTCAGACCGAGGCGACCACGACCGTGGTGCCGTCAACGGCGAACCCCGTCGACACCCAAAGCGCACCGAACCTGTTCGAGCAGCCCATCCAGCAGGCGCAGCCCGAAAACGAGAGCCGCTTGAAACCTAGCGCGGGGTCGCGCTGGACCGACCTGCGCTTCGTCGCTCAATTGCGCCGCACGTACCTGGTCTGCGAGGGCGGCGAGGGTATCTATATTCTGGACCAGCACGCCGCCGCCGAGCGCGTCAACTTCGACCGCCTCCGCAAGCAGTTCGGCTCGCGCGCGGTTCCCGCGCAAGCTCTGCTGTTTCCGCTCACCCTCGACGTTAGTCCGGAAGAGGCGGAATTGATCGAACAGCAGCGCGACGACTTCGCCGGCCTCGGTATCAACGTCGAGCGCCGCGGACCCGAGACCATCAGCGTGCACACCGTGCCGAAGCTGCTGCAACGAGCGAGCCCCGAACGTCTCGTCCGCGACCTGCTGAGTGAAGTCAGCAAGTCAGGCGGCAGGCGATTCTCTGACGCGGTGGACCTCGCGCTGGCGACCATGGCTTGCCACGGGTCGATCCGCGCCGGCGATCCGATCACATCAGAAGAAGCTCAGGCCTTGCTGGGCGCTCTCGATAGTGCGGACTTCGCCGGACACTGCCCTCACGGCCGCCCGGTCGTCACGTTCACCCCGTGGACGGAGCTGGAACGCAAAGTGGGCCGCCGCTAGGCCCATGCGACCACTGCCGATCATCGTGGGCCCGACGGCCTCGGGCAAGACCGAGCTAGCGGTGCGCCTGGCTGAGGAGCTCGGAGGCGAGGTTGTCAGCGCCGACAGCATGCAGCTGTATCGCCACTTCGACATCGGAACGGGCAAACCCAACCAAATGGAACTGGAGCGTGTCCCGCACCATCTGATCGACGAGTTCGAACCCACCCAGCACATCGACGCCGCGCGGTTCCAGCAGCTCGCGGACGAACGGCTGGCGGATATCCGCAGCCGCGGCCGCCAACCGATCGTGTGCGGCGGCACGTTTCTATGGGTTCGCGCGCTGATCTTCGGTCTGGCCGAAGCGCCGCCCCAATCCGCTCACATCCGTCAGCGGCATCGCTCGCGGGTCGAACGCGACGGACGCCCCGCTTTGCACGAAGAACTCCGATCGGTCGACCCGGTGCTCGCGGAGAAACTCAATCCCAACGACATGGTGCGTGTAAGCCGCGGCCTTGAGGTATTCGAACTCACCGGGCGCCCTCTCAGCCAGTGGCAGGCGGATCACGGATTCCGCGAGCCACGCTTTCCGGTGCGTTTGATCGGCATCGAGCGTAGCCGCGAGCAGCTCGACGAGCGCATCCGCGTACGCGTCACGCAGATGTTCGAACAAGGGTTCGTCGCGGAAGTGCGCATGCTTCGAGACCGCGGCTTCGCAGATACGCGACCGATGCGCTCCGTGGGATATCGACAGATCAACGACGCGTTGACAGCGGACTCTCCAGTCGACGAGGCAGAGCTACAGCTTAAGGTGTACCGCGCTCATCGTGTGTACGCTCGGCGTCAGCGGACGTGGCTGCGTGACGAAAAGGTAGCGTGGCTGGCACCCGACGAGACGGACCTCAAACGCGCCCTCGTTTGAACGAGCCTACGCTCGATCGATGCGGGGCGCGCGACGGCGAGCGTCTAGCCGAATGAATCCATGTAAGCCGGGTCTTCGATCGCCATCGCCTGCAGGGTCGGACGCAGCGGCTTGAAGCAATCGAGCATGACCGCCATTTCGTCGGTCCGCGAGGATCCGATCGACCCCTCATACGCCCCTGGGTGCGGGCCGTGCGGTATCCCGGCCGGATGAAGCGAAATGCTTCCCGGCGCGATCCCCTTGCGCGACGTGAAATTTCCCTTGCAGTAAAAAAGAAACTCGTCCACATCCACCGACGAGTGTGGATACGGACAAGGGATAGCGTCCGGGTGAAAATCAGTCACACGTGGAACGAAGCTACAGATAAGACTGCCCGGCGCGGCGAATGTGCCATGCCAAGTCGGCGGCAGGTGGACTAGTCCCGCACGTGCCTGGAAGTTGAGGATCGGAAACGCCCACGGGTAAACGGTGCCATCCCAACCCACCACGTCCAGCGGGGTCGTTTGGTATTCAAAGCCATGAAACGCGCCGTCGCGCTTCAACACCATGCCGCGCATGTCGTCATCGGTCGGTCCCGAGAACTCCGGGCGCCGAAAATCGCGATGACAGTAGGGCGCATCCATACGCAGCTGTCCGGCCTCGTTGCGCCACTGCTTCGGAATCGCCACGGGGCCAAAGCACTCGATCGACAGCCAATACTGCTTGTCCGACGACGGAACGTAGCGATGCGGCACGCCACGCGGCACGCACACGTAGTCGCCAGCGTTGAAGCGCAGCACGCCGAACGGCGAGACCAGCTCACCCCCACCCTCGAATATGTACATGAGGTCGTCGGCATCCGCGTTGACGAAGAACACGGGGTCGGGCGCATCCGGATGCAAGACTCCCAGGACGACGTCGTCGTTAAAGATCAGCGGTGTTCGGGTGTCGATCGGTGCTCCGCCGCGACGCGGCAGGTCGAAGGATTTAAAGTGGCGCTTTGCCAGCTCAAGCTCCGGCGCCGGGTCCGGTAGTGCGAAGCTGTGCTCGACAGTCGACGGCCGGTGAGTGTGCGGCCGGTAGCGGTGATAGAGAATCGAATAGGGACCGTCAAAGCCGGCGCGCGTGAAACACTCTTCGTGGCGCAGTTCCCCGTCGGACGACTTGAAGGCGATATGGTGTTTCGCCGGCAGATCACCGACAGCAACCCGCTCCAGCACTAGATGCGGCCCTCGGCGACTTGAGCGCGCTCGATGCTCTCGAACAGCGCGCGGAAGTTACCCGCGCCAAACCCTTCGTCACCCTTCCGCTGAATCACTTCATAGAAGAAGGGTCCCGCCTCCGGTGAACCATATAGCCCGGCGCTGTCTTTCAAGAAGATCTGCAGCAAGTACGAGTGGTCCTTGTCGCCGTCGATGAGGATTTCCAGCTCGCGTAAGGTCGCTTGGTCTTCATCGATGGTGTTCACACCGATCTGCTTCAACCTCTGAGGTAGCGCGTCGTAATAGGTGCCCGGTGTGGGCATGAACTCGACGCCTCGCTCTCTGAGGCCGCGCACCGCCGGGATGATGTCCTTCACCGAAATCGCCAGGTGCTGGACGCCGTCACCTCGGTGCTCTTCGTTGAAGATATTGATCTGCGAATTCTTAAAGTGGGGTCGCCATGGCTCATTGTTGGCAAACTTGACCGGTGCGTTGGGGTCGACCATCACGATCGAACGCAATCCAGAACCTTCGGCGTTGCCTTGTGCGACGTCTTCAGTGTGGAACTGAACATCCCAGAACTGAACCAGACCCATCACGTGCTCCAGCCAGAGCAGCGCGGGCTTCATCGTTTGGAAATTGGACGTGATGTGATCCCAGCCCGTGAAGCCGAAACGGTTCGTTCCACCGCGAGGCTTGTCGTATGTCTTCATCCCCGGAAAAAGCGGGCGGTAGCCGTCCCGTTGGACAAACCGGAACGTCGTGTCCCCGAACGGTGTCGTGATGCTGAACATCTTGAGCGTTCCACCGTCCTCTTCGAAGGTCTTGACCGCGGTGATCGGCGTGCCACCTCGCTCCTCGAGGAGGCGAAACGTCTTCTCGATGTCCTCAACCTCGAACGTGATGGTGCCAATGCCGTCTGGATGCTTCCTCAGGTAGCGCCAAGCACGTCCGCCTTCCCCGTATGGCATCGAGCAAACGACGACGCAGTTGTCAGCCTTGAACACAACCGACATCTGCCGACCAGCGCGGTTCAGCTCCTCACCGCTGACGCCGATCTCTTGAAAATCCAGCCGGTCGACGTAGAACGCGCGGCTGCGCTCGATGTCCCGCACGTAGTAGTGAATCGACTCGACGGTCTTGATCCCTAGCGATTCAAGCTTGTTCATCGTGGTGTCTCCATTCAGTCACGAGGCGCGTCCGGTTGCTGGTCCGGGTGCGCGCGCTCAAAAGCAGGTAATGCGTTGCAGTGGGTCTCGACGTTGAGCAAAGTCGGGAACTGCTGCAGCTCGATCTCGAATCTCCGTGCGTTGTAGAGCTGCGGCACCAGGCACACGTCGGCCACCGTAACGGTGTCTCCCACCAGATACTGGCCGCTGGCGCCGGCGGCATTAACGGCAGCTTCCAGGGCTGCCAAGCCGCGCTCTATATATCCACGCGAAAAACCACGCACATCGAGCTGGGGTGCCGCCTTTCCGAGCCGCTGCATGAAGTTGAGGTTCTGAAGCGGCTGGATCCCGGCGTTGATGTTCTCGGCAAACTGCCTCACGCGCGCCGCCGCTAGCGGTTCAGTGGGGATCAGCGCGGGCTCGGGGTGTTCGCGCTCTAGGTATTCGAGGATGGCGAGCGATTGGGCCAACCGAATCGGCTTACCGTCTCGTTCGAACTCCAGCACCGGTACCTGCTGCATAGGGTTTTTGGCCACGTACGAGTCGGTGTGTTGCTCACCACCGTCTTTGATGAGGTTGACCGGCAAGTTCTCGTATTCGATGCCCTTGAGTTCCAACGCCGCACGCACTCGCCAGGAGCACGAGCTGCGCCAGTACCCATAAAGCCTCATGCCTTCACCACGCGCTGATCGATCTTGCCGAACAGGCTGCGCCCGTCAGCATCGAGCATCTCGATCTCGATGCGGTCGCCCTCTTTCATGAACGGCGTAACCGGCGCGCCGGATTCGATGGTCTCGATCATGCGGCGCTCGGCGAAGCACGAGATCCCGCGTTCACGGTCCTCGTTTGACACGGTTCCGCTGCCCAGGATCGTCCCGGCCGTGAACGCGCGTGTCTTGGTGATGTGTTCGATCAGCTGGTTGAAAGAAAAGTGCATCTCCGGCCCCGCCTCGGGATCGCCGATCAGCTCGCCATTGTACGTGGACCGCAACCGGAGGTGCACACGGCCATCCTTAAACGCATCACCGAGTTCGTCCGGCGTGATGGCGAAAGGCGAGAAAGCCGTGGCCGGCTTGGAATTAAAGAACCCGAACCCCTTCGCGAGCTCCGGCGGGATTAGACCACGGAACGTAACGTCATTCACCAGCATCAGCAGCTTAATGTGCTGCGAGGCTTGCCCCGCCTTAACGCCGCGCGGCGTATCGCCGAGCACGACGGCTATTTCCGCCTCGTAATCCAGACCCCACTCTGGATTCGGGAGTTCGATGTCCTCGGTCGGCCCAAGCAAGACGCCCGAGCCACCCTGGTACACGAGTGGGTCGGTCTGCAGCGTCGCGGGTGGCTCCGCGCCCCGAGCCTTGCGCACCAGCACGATGTGGTTGATGTAGGCAGACCCATCCACCCACTCGAACGCGCGTGGGATCGGCGCCATGAGCTCTGAAACGTTGAGCGGTTCGCCGGATTCCGGTCCTGCCGAAAGCTCAGCCGCCAGTTTGCGGAGCTTCGGTTCCGCCTCGTCCCAGTCGTCCAGCGCAGCCTGAAGGGTCGCCGCCACCGAAGTGGCCCTGGCGTAACGAGTACCATCGGGCGTGACTACGATGAGAGTTCCGTCGCGGGTTCCGTCGCGGAGGGTCGCAAGCTTCATGTAGCGTGCGTAAATCAGCTGGTGACCGGCGTCGAGGCCGATACGGCTGGACTACTTGCCGAGGGAAAGCGAGGCGTCCAGGAGCTGGATAAATGTCTCTGCCTTGAAGTCCGCGTGCTCGTGCACCACCGCGGCGACGCCGCTCGACTGGACCGGGGGTCGGGTGACCGCGTCGGGCTGCGCGGGCTTTTCGGCTACCGGCGGCATCTTTTGCGTCAGACCACTGCGGTGACCCTCCAGTCGCACGGTATCGGTGACCTCGGACACGTCCAGCTCGGGCGATGAACGCGCGGCTTCTCGTTCGCGATGCGCCTGGAGCTCTTCTTTTGCGCCAGGCGGGGGCGTCAGCTGGGTTGAGTAGCCGCCCGCAAAAGACTTCTGCGGGATGTCCATCTCGAACTCTGAGGATGCGCTAGCCTGAGCAGCCTCGGGCTGCGTTGGCTCGGCGGGCGTGTCCAGCTCCAGGTTCGACCCCGGCACCGACGGCGGAAGATCGACGGTGTTGCCGACCTGCTCGATGGTCGGCATCAAGTGTCGTCGGCGCTCCGAAGACGGGGTCACGTCGACTTCAGTGGCCAATAGGTCGTCGATGTCGTCGGCCCCATCGGCGATCTCGACGTCCACCGCCGGAGGGGGCGGAAGCTGCGAGATCTCGCGGGTTCGATCTAGCTCGGATGCGATCAACTCGCGACCCGATTCGGGCGGCGGCGTCTTCAAGGGAACGTCGCGCTCCCGCTCGGCAACCGCGGCGAGCGCTTCGTCCATGCTCTGAGCGGGCTTGGGCCGGCGCGATGAGGCGGGCGGCTGCTCGACATCGGTGTCCTCGCCCGCCTCGTCGAAATCGACGTCGATTTCAACGTCACCGCTATCGGACGCGGTCACGACGGATACGTCGTCGTCAGTAGCGACCTCGAGCGGCTCCTCGTCGATGTCCGTCACGTCGACGATGTCACCTGCGTCGAGAACATCGTCCTCAGTCAGCGTCGCCATCTCGGCCCGGTGTGGGACATCCGGATCGTAGTCGTCGTACGGGTCGTCGACCTCCTCGAAGCCTACGGGTGCTGGGCTCGCCGGTTCGGGCGCTGCCCGTTCCGCCGCGATGGGGCCCGCCGCGATGGGGGCTGCCACTGTACGCGGCTTGGCCGCATTGGTCTTGATGCGCTGAAGGAGCCCCTCCAGCTTTGCGATCCGCGGGTGGCTCATGCGCTTGCTCCGTGCAGTCGGGCTAATGCGTCACCCCACGGCGCGCCGTCTTGAACCCAGGATTGTACCTTGGCGGAAACGTCGGGGGCGACGATCACGAACCGCGCGGTTTCCGCATCGCGATGGAGCCGTACACAGGCGACATCCCTACCGAAAGCGCGCTGGATCGCACCTTCGAGGACGGCGGCTACCAACGCATCGCCGCGCGCGGCGCCCGGACTCGATTCCAAATTCACGACGAGGGCCTTGCCCCAACGCTCCACGGACAGCGACCCGAGCCCCGTGAGGGCTAGGTGACCGCCCAGGTGTTCGACGAGTTCCGGGATCGTGGCGTTGGCGCCAACTTTCTCCTGCACTCGGCGCCCGAGCTCAGTGCCCAAACCCCGACCAAAGCTCTTTACCGCCTCTGCTCCAGCGGAATCGCAGAGTTCAAGCAGCGCCGAACTGGGGACGAGCACGCACGCGCCGCCGGGATCGGTGACGGAACCGCGAGTTAAATCGAACTTTACGGCTCGCGCCGGGTCAAAACGTGTGGACATAACGATGCAATCGCGAGCCAGAAGCAGGCTAGAGGTGTGCCAGTATAGGGCCCCAGTGCGTCAGGCTGTCAAATCCGCGGGAAAAAAGCCATCCGTGTTACGCGGGGCAGCGCTGACCGCGGCGGCCGTGACGCTTGCAACACTGCCGGTTCACGCGCAAAAACAGGCTAAAACTGTACCGGGGCTGATCTTCGGCGGCCGCCTCGGGCCCCCGCCCAAGCGCGCCGACACGCCGGTCGATCCCAGCCTCCCTACCGGACCGATGCGGCCGGAGCGCCTAGAGCGGCCCGGCATGGCGGCCGATCGTGCGTGCTCATTCGATGTTCCAGTGTGCCTGCACCGCGGCCGCGACGTGTCCGAGGGCACCGCCACGCGCGCACTGGAGGCCGTCGAACTTGCATACCGGCGGCTGGTGCTGGCTATGGGCCTCACACCGCCTGCGCGCGACGGGGGCGCAGGCGGCACAGACGCTCTCGACGTCTATCTCGAGGCCAACATCGACGCGCCAGCGCTTCGGGTTGGTCACGCGCCGGTCCCACACGTCGGCTTTGACTCCGGCGCCGCGTTCTGTGTGCTGGGTCCCCAGGCACCGGACGAGCTCGCCCGATCGCTGACGATGTGCGTCGCCGAAGCGATCACGTGGCGCCTGGACGCGAGCGAAACGCCTCACGCCCGGCGCGCCTACGCCGCGCACATCTGGCACCTCGTCGGCACTCCGACCAACAGCGACTATCAGGCGATCGATGACTTTCAGGCGAACCCCCAGCGCGCAGTCGCCGCGTCAGCGCTGGGCAATGCTGCAGGCGCAGCGGTCCTGTTCGATTGGATGGACCGCTCGGCTTCGGCTACGACGCCTGGAGCGCTGGGAGCCGCGATGTTCTCGCTCTCGGCGGGAAGCACGCCCCCCGACGCGCCCAGCTGGCGGAACGAGCCCGACCTGTTCGACATCGTCCGGCATTCTCATAACGAAAACTATGGGAAGGTTGCCGACACGCTCGGGCGGTTCGCCGCCGCGCGCGCGATGTTCGGTTCACGCGATGACGGCCAAGGGCTACCGGAGGTCGGCTGGTCAGGCTCCTTCGGTCGGGTTCGTTTCGACTGGAGCATCCCGTTCAGCACCCTGCCAAGGCGCGTGGCCTCGTACCGACCGATCGAGCCGACCGGTTCGATCTACATTCACGTCAATCTCGATAAGGTGCCGGAAAAGGCCGAGCTCGGCTTCCGTGCCGAGTGGGAGCCTCCAGTCTCGTTCAAGTGGACGATGCTGCGCTTGGACAGTAGCGGACAGCTGATCGGTAACGTCGATGTGAAGTTCGAGGAACGTGCACGGATCGCAGAGCGCACCGTTGTCGACCTGAAGGCGGGGGGCGCGCTCATCATCGTGGGCCTCAACATGGGAGGAGTTGCGCTCGCCCACCCGTTCGACCCGGACGTCGCCCCGTTCGAACCGCATGCATGTACGGTCTATCTAGCCAAGCTGTAGCCGACCGCTTTCAACAGTTCGCTATGCCACGAGCGATGCGGGCTTATGGGAGCCGCCGAACACCCGCCGCGCGCGGTCGGTTGACTGCGAGCCAGGGACGGATCGACGGCGATGGGCAGCAGCACTCTCGCCAGGACGCTCTCGCCAAACCGGGCCTCGACGGTCAGCTCGTCACCGCCCGACACGTCGTCGGCCGCAACCGCAAACGTCCACAGCCCGGGCGCCTGGCGCGCTAGCGGCGTCACGATGCGGCCGCGGTCCACGCGAACCGACAGCTGCCGAGGGTCGAAGCCGTCAGCGATCGTACCGGCGTCAGAACGCAGCTGAAGCAAGTGCTCGATCGGCCATCTCGAGTCCGGTCGCGCGAAAGTCGAGGACGCTGTGAGCCGGCTTTGGCCGGCGACGGGCGAACGCAGGGCGGGCCCGTTTATGGCGTCCAGCGTCGTCGGCAGATGAAGAGCACCGGCACCGACCTGGGCGGCGCCTGCGTCACCGGCCGGATACCTCGCCCCGGCCTGCAACAGCGCGCGCAGCTGGAACTGCGTGAGCGC
>JAUIKB010000809.1 GCA_030430975.1 Polyangia bacterium | reverse complement strand
GCTCGACGCCAGTGTCGGAGCACAGTTGCTACCAAGCGGACAGTCACTCGAGTCCTCGCAGTCCAATAGGCAGGTCTTCGTGGAAGGGTCGCCCTGCACCAATTCGGTGCACGTGCTTCCGTCGGGGCAATTGGACATCGAACAGCTGCGGATGCAGCGACCCCCTGGAAAGCCGGTCTCCGCTTCGGTACCGCAGACCTCAGTCGCCTCGCAGTCGGAGTTGCAGCCGCAGCGCTTGCCGACGGTTGGGGAGCCAGGTGAACCGATGCACGAGCCGGCCTCTGAATCCGCGTCGGAGCCCCCGGCATCGGCAGCGGCATCGCTTCTAGCGTCGGGCCCCGCCTCCGACTGGAGCGGAACGCAACGCCCAGCGATGCACTGTTCGTCGACACTGCAGACGGCGCACCCACTTCGAGCTGGGGTCGGCGTCTCGGACGAGCAGGCGACTACCCAGCCGACGAAGGCAGTGACTACAATGAAAGCGCTAGCTGTTCTCATCACGTCCCCTCAACGGTCCAGTCTGAAGTCTCCGGTCGAGCGCGCTGGACCCTCATGAATCAGATCGTAGATCAGCGTCGCGGCCAGGATTACCGCGCCTGAAATCCAGAGCACGTCTGCAGTCAGGTTGGCGGTGTCCAGGTCGTCGAAAGCCTCGCGCGACGGGTCCTGCTCCAGGTCATCCTTGACGGACACAGCATGAAGGCCAAACGCGCCGCCACCGATCAGCAGTGCCCCTCCGACGCCGTACCCAAACCACCGCGCTGTTGGCCAGATCTCCGATTCCTCTGCGCGTAGCCGGTAGTCGACCCGCAGCGTCGCCCCCTGCTCCAACGTCACGTTCGTCGCCCACGGGTAGTAGCCGGGCGCCTCGATCCGCAGTGGGTAGCTACCTTGGGGAATGGCGTCAGTCGAAATCGGGGACGCGCCGAGATCCCGGTCGCCGATTCTGGCGCGCGCCGCGACGTTGCCCCGAATGCGAAGACTCGCAACCGACATCATGTCCCGCTTCAAGGGCACATGAAGCTGTGACCCTTCCGTGCGGAGATCGGTCCGAGCCGTGCCATCCACGTAGCCTGGCAGCTTGAGCCGAAACTCGTAACTGCCGAGTGGCAGCTGGATCCGCAGCGGGGTCTGACCCAATTCCGCTCCGCTCGAGCGCAAAGTAACAACCGCACCTGAGGGCGTCGAGGTGATCGCAACGGCCGCCTTCACCGGCGTCATCTGTTGCTGAACCGTGGTCCGCTCGCCCAGCTTGGCGTCAACGTCGACTTCCACAGGCACGTAGCCCTTGCGCTTTAGAATCACCTTATGTGAGCCAGGCGCAACTGCGACGCGCCGCGGCGATCGGCCAACGGCTCCCAGCTCGATGCGATCGATGAAGATCGTCGCCTCGGGCGGCGTCGTTTGAATGTCCACGGCCGCGACTTTAGCAGCGAGCGCGTCTCGTCGTTTCGCGCCGCGCGCGCGATCGGCACTCGACGTGGCGAGTCGCGAGTGCACGTCCCACCAGTTGTAGGCATCGACTAGCTTACCGAGAAACTCGAACGTTTGAGCGATGTTCTCGACGACACGCGCGTTTGGAACCAAGCGATGAGACGCCAGAAACCGTCCCAACGCTTCAACGTACTTTCCTTGTTTGTAGAGTTCGGCGCCGAGCTCGAACTGCAAGGTCGCTTCGGTGGCCTCGTCCGCCTTCGTCGAAGCAGACGTCAACACCAGTGCGCAGGCGACCAATACCGCAGTGAGCCTACCCTTCATCGCGGCACCAGTTCCGGCGGCTTGTCGGCAGTAGCCGCGGGCGGCGTCGGACGTTGAGCGGCCTTAGTCCGCTTGGGTCGAGAACTCGGCTGGCGCCTGGGTTTGTCCGCGACCGACGCGCTGGGAGCAGGCTCGGGGACGGGCGCGATCGGTTGCACCTCTGGCTGGTCGCGAGCGCTAGCGGCCGGGGTCACGTCCACTGCTGCGGTTGGTACGGCAGTCGCTTCCACTTGCTCCGGCGACGGCCTAGAAGACCGCAGACCGATGACGGTTGCAGCGGCGGCGACAGCTACCACACCAACGACAACCCCTGCCGCAAAACGCCCTCGGCGAACTGGTTTGATCGTAGTGGTCAGGGTGCTCGCCGGAGCCTCACTGTTTCGTTGCAGAGGCTCCATCGCGGTCTTGTCGAACGCCACCGAGGACGGTGGAGCCGCGTCCGACGTACGCGCCTCCAGCTGCTTGAGAACCGCGTCAGCGCTCGGAGGACGGTCTTCGCGCTTCTTGGCTAGGCAACACTGCACCAGCTGTTCCAGCCAGACCGGTACATTCTCGCGCACCTCCGCGATCGGGGGCGGTGGCGTCGCGGCGACGTGAGCGATCAATTCGTTAATGCTGTCCGCGTCGAACGGCACCCGCCCGCTGAGCATGCTGTAGAGAATGCCGCCGATCGCGTAGACATCCGCGCGAGCGTCAACTGACTTGGCATCCCAGAACTGCTCGGGCGCCATGAATTGCGGCGTCCCGAAGACGGCACCCGTTTTTGTTTCAACGCCCCCGGATGCCTCACCGTGAATCTTTGCAATACCGAAATCCAGTATCTTGATCCGCGGCCGGCCCCGGCTGGTCTCTACGATGACATTCGCCGGCTTCAGATCGCGGTGGATAATCCCGCAGTCGTGCGCCGCCTGAACGGCTTCAGCGATCTGCTCGCCGATCTCGACAGCCGTTTCCACCCGCAGCGGGCCGTCGCTGATCACATCTTCAAGTTCCCGGCCCGCCAGGCGTTCCATCGCGATGAACGCCGTGCCGTTGTGGGCGCCGAGATCGAACACCCGCACGACACCCGGATGTTCGATGCGGGCAGCGGCACGGGCCTCGTTCAAGAACCGATTGAGCGTCTCGCTGCTCGAGAAGTTGTTCGGGAGCAGGACCTTCAGCGCCACTCGACTGCCGAGCGATAAATGCTCGGCGTCGTAGACGGCACCCATCCCGCCTCTGCCCAGTTCGCCCAAAACGCGATACCGCTCGGCTACTATGTCCCCGACCGAAAACAACCTAAAGCTCCGTTCGGAACATGTTCCGAGACGGCAAACGTACCACAGCTGTGGCCGGGCCGACCGCGCGAGGAAACCGGCCGCGTAGTCGATTCGTTTACACGCGCTCCGAGCTGCGCGCCTCAGCGCAGCTCGCATCCCTAAGGCGTCCGCGTTCACCCCCGCGCAGTTCAATCGAGCGAGGCCCGAAAACCTACGAATGACACCTCTTCCTCACTGAATGACTTCGAGCAGGATCCAGTTCACGTCGGCCAAGTCCGGCGTGTTGCCGAAGCCGTCGCCCGTCACCGTGAACATCGACCGATTGAAGGCTCCTGAATAGTTGAGCTGCGCTGGATACGGTGCGCTCAGGGTGATGCCGCTCTGATCCCAGCTGAGCGGTAGGTAGTTCGTGCCGGTGGCTACGACATCGGTATTGTTGTTGAAATAGATTCGAGCGTCGGTGTAGTTGCTGATGATGCCCGCCCGCTTCGCGCGGTAGTACAGATTGGCTTGCTTCACGGGGTATGAGAATCGATTGAGCTTGTAGCTCAGGATCGCGAAGGTACTGGTGTTGATCGACCAACTGTGAGGCCACTGCACGCCGCTGGCGGAGTAGATCGGCGCATTGCCAGATGAGTTGCCGGCTCCGGCGTCGAGG
>JAUIKB010000808.1 GCA_030430975.1 Polyangia bacterium | reverse complement strand
ATGCCTTGCTTGGGCGGCGCGATCCAGTTCACCATCTTGCCCGGTTCAGTGACCGGCGCGCTCATCAGTTTCTGCACGTACGCCTTGTCGGCTTCGGAGGGCAACCAATCGTCCTTCTTAGCGTCCCAATCAGCCTGGGACAGCGGCGTCCCAGCGGGATCGAAATGCAGTCCCTCGTAGATGCCGATCTGTCGATTGAAGCGCGTGCTAGGCAGCGTGATCTTGAAGTCGATGCCTGCCTCCTCCAGAGCGCGATTCCATTTGTTCACGCCGCGCTGGCAGTCCTCGACGTATTCCGAACGCAACACTTCATTCATGGCGTTTCGGAGCGGAACCTCTTCTTTGGTGAGCTTGCCGTCCTTGAACACGGTCATGTCGTAAACGCCCTCGAGCGCGATGTGGTCGTCGTACTGGGCTTCCTTCGCGCGGCCTTTGATGCCAGCCGCAAAGTAGGACGCCGCGTTGCTCGAGATTTCACCACCGAACAGGTCGAGCGATATCGAGAACCAGAAGTTCACGGCGCGCTGTAACGTCGGAAGATCGATCACGCCGTGCTTGCGCGGATCGTCGTTCGGATGCTCGTTCATTACCTCGGCGGTGCGCTTGCAGATGCGCAGTACACCGGTTTCGCCGACGAACATGTGATGGGCTTCTTCGGTCAGCATGAACCGCGTCGTGCGACTGAGCGGATCGAAGGCGCTCTCTGCGAGTGACAGCAGCTGGTACTTGCCATCGCGGTCGGTGAAGTAGGTGAACATGAAGAAGGACAACCAGTCGTCGATCGGGGCATTGAAAGCGCCCAAGATCCGCGGATTGTCTTCGTCCCCGCTGCGCCGCTCGAGCAATGCTTCGGCTTCCTCGCGACCGTCGCGACCGAAGTAGCTGTGCAATAGGTAAACCATCGCCCAAAGATGGCGACCCTCTTCGACGTTTACCTGGAAGAGATTCCGCAGGTCGTAAAGGCTTGGGCAGCTCTGTCCGAGCATGCGCTGTTGTTCGACGCTGGCGGGTTCGGTGTCGCCTTGGGTGACGATGATGCGCCTCAAGGTGTTGCGATGCTCGCCAGGGACTTCTTGCCAGGCGGGTTTGCCGTAGTCGTCTCCACAGGGAATCGTCCGGTCTTTGACCGGATCGGCGAGGAAGATGCCCCAACGGTATTCCGGCATCTTGACGTAGTCGAAGTGCGCCCAGCCTTTGGAGTCGGCACTGATGGCGGTGCGAAGATAGACATCTCGTGCTTGAAACCCCTCGGGGCCCATGTCTTTCCACCACGATATGTAGTTCGGGAGCCATTTCTCAAGCGCACGCTGGAGCCGCTTGTCGTCGGACAGGTTGACGTTGTTTGGAATCTTGTCGTTGGTGGCGATGTTGCTCATCTAGACCTCTTCTCGTCGGCGGGCGATCAAGTGCGGTTGTAATCAAAGGTGGGGCGTTCGGGCGTGCCGTAGGTGGTCAGGGCTCCGGTCTTACCCACGGCATTGGGGCGCTGGAATATCCAGTTCTGCCACGCGGAAAGTCGCGCGAATATTTTCGTCTCTAAGGTTTCTGGGCCGGCGAAGCGCAAGCTCGCCTCCATACCGGTCAGAGCGTCGGGCGAGAACGCAGCCCGCTCCTCGATCGCGATTCGCACCTCATCGTCCCAATCGATGTCGTCAGGTGCAAAGGTGATCAAGCCGTGGTCGAGAGCAGCTTCAGTGTCGATCGGCTCGCGGACTTCGCGGAGCTCGTCGACCTTCTCCGGATTCGCTAGGAAACGCGTCTGCAGCCGAGTGAGGCCGTTGGACATCTCGAGGCGCCCGAAGTTCAAATCCGACAGCTGGAGCTGTGGGCCGTCGTCTTCGGCGTCGAGCATGAACGTGCGATCGGCCGCCGCGATCAGTTCGTAAAGCGAACCGGCGAAGCAGCTGCCGGGCTCGATGACGCCAAAGATCGTACGTGCCGACAGGTCGAGGCGTTTGAGGACGCGCCGCATGTGCAGCACGACTTCTTTCGCCAACCAATCGCTGTCACTCAGCTTGCTGAGCGCGTTGTCGCTCGCTATGACATGACTTGCGTCGCCGGCACTCTTGATGACGATCAGGCCGACGGTTGGGTGGTTGAAGCGAAGATCTAGCAGCGCGTGGTCGAGTTCACGCCAAACGCGCAGGGCCCAAGCGTCAGAGCCTCGCTGATGGAGTTCGTCGGCGCTGGTGGGTGGCGGTTCGGTCGGTGCGCGAACGTCGAGGGTGGCAACGCGTTTGCCCGTGTCGACGCTGAGAGTCACGTGTCGATAGGTTGTCGTGTCGCCGTCGCGCTTGGGGTCGAGGTGATCGAGCTTGATCCCCGGGCCGCTGCGCTCCGTAGCGTCTGCGTTTAGCTTCTCGACAGCGGAGTCGACGGCCGCGCTGAACTTGCTCTTCGGAGCGATCTGGTCCACGAGACCCCACTGAACGGCTCGCTTACCTCGCACCCCCTCCGCGACCGTGCTGAACGCGTCGGCTAGATCGCGGCGCACTTTGCGTTTGTCCACCAGCCGAGTCAGACCGCCGGTGCCCGGCAGCACGCCGAGAAGCGGCACTTCGGGCAAGCTGACGGCTGAGTTGCCGTCGTCCTGAAGAATGATGTGCTCGCACGCCATCGCAAGTTCGTAGCCTCCGCCTGAGCACGTGCCGTTCAGGGCGGCGATCGTCCGGACGCCGGTGTTCTCAGACAGGTCCTCAAGATAGAGGCGAGTCTCGTTGGTGAACTTGCAGAAGTTCACCTTGAAGGCATGTGACGAGCTACCGAGCATGTAGATATTGGCGCCGGAGCAGAAGATCCGATCCTTGCCGCTGGTAACCACGAGGGTGCGGACCTCGGGATGCTCGAATCGCAAGCGCTGGATCGCGTCGGCCAATTCGATGTCGACGCCGAGATCATAGCTGTTCAGCTTGAGCACGTAGCCCGGCACCATTCCGCCGTCCTCGGGAATGTCCATTGCGAGGCGCGCGACGTTGCCCTCGACGTTGAGTTTCCAGTGCCTGTAGTCAGCGGGCTGAGTGTCGAAGCGAATCGGGTCCATGGGCCGGGGAAGGTAGCGGCTTTGTCGGTCTTGCTCAAGCAATATGTTGCATGTTGGCGGGAGTTAAATGTATTATAATGCAAGTGAGCAAGTTGCCCAATCCGGTGCTCGCCCAGCTTGGTCGCAAGGTGCGGGAGCGACGCCACTCGTTCGGTTTTACAGTCAACCAGCTGGCGCAACGTGGGCAGCTCAGTCCGCGCTTCGTGTCTCAGGTCGAGGCGGGGCTAGGGAACATATCGGTGCTGAAGCTGTGTGCGGTGGCGAGCGCACTCGATACGTCGGCGTCGGAGTTACTCGCTGGCGTGGATGCGCCGCCGGCGCGGTTCATCGCGCTGGTTGGCCTTCGCGGTGCTGGCAAGAGCACCATCGGTGAACGGCTGGCGGAGCGTCTCGGGTTGCCGTTTGACGAGCTTGACCGATTGGTCGAGCGCGAGGCTGGCATGAGCCTGGGCGAGGTTTTCGAGCTTCAGGGAGAGGCATTCTACCGGCGCTTGGAACGACAGGCGCTGAGCCGCTACCTGCGCGAGCGTCACGAGGGCGTGTTGGCTACGGGCGGTAGTCTGGTGAGCGATCCGACGACATTTCAGATGCTGCGTGCGGCCGCGACGACCATCTGGCTCAAGGCGCGGCCCCAAGATCACC
>JAUIKB010000807.1 GCA_030430975.1 Polyangia bacterium | reverse complement strand
GCACGGTCCAGGAAGGCTTCCGCGGCGGCGGCACGACACCGCGCCCCGGTCCCGGCATCCGCGTGCCTTTCGGCCCAGAGACGCTGACGAACCTCGAGTTCGGCATCAAGTCGGATCTGTTCGACAACCGATAGCATTCCGTCTTTTGGGCGGAATTCGGCGTGGGTTTCCTCGAATTGATCGATCACATTGTGAAAGGTGTAGCGAGCGGTATCGAGGCTCAGTCGGGCGAAGGACTCCACGCCGGCGTTCCCGATCCACCCGGAGGGTTACGACCCCAAAGCGCCGGACGCCAAGCCGTCCGACGAGGCTAAGTAGAAACCGTCATGGCGAATCATCCTTCCGCAGAGAAACGCAACCGTCAGCGCATCAAGCGCACCCTACGCAACCGTGTCGCGCGCGGTTCCGTGCGCACAGCCGTCAAGCAGGCACGTGCCGCTATCGCCGCCGGTGATGGCAAGGCCGCCGCCGCACCGGTACTGGACGCAACGCGAGCGCTGGCTCGCGCCGCAGGAAAAGGCGTCTTGCACGCCCGTAGCGCGGCTCGCACGACGTCGCGCCTGCAGTCGCAGCTCGCTCGCCTGATCGCAAGCTGAGTTAGGTCAGCAGTGAGCCAAGGCCCCGTCAGTCCGGCGGGGCCTTCGCAGTTTGTGAGCCGCGCCGTGCTAACCTCCCAGCGCGCACACACGGCGCCTGGCCATGACTGACTCCACCGCTCCCGACGACGCAACCGACGATCTGGTCGGTACAATCGTCGACGGTAAGTACCGCATCCGACACTGCATCGGACGCGGCGGTATGGGCGCGGTTTATGAAGCCGTGAACGAGGGCATCGGCAAGCGCGTCGCCCTCAAGTTCCTGTTTGCACACGAAGCACAGGATCGAGACTCTGTGCAGCGGTTTCAGCGCGAGGCGCTGGCGGCCAGTGCGGTCGAAAGCGCCCACATCGTGCAGATCTTCGATTCGGGGACGACGAGCGATGGCCGTCCTTACCTGGTCATGGAGTTGCTCAAGGGCGAAGACCTGCGCGCACGGCTCCAACGCTCGGCAAGGATCCCCGTCGCCGAAGCGGTGCACATCGCCGGGCAGACGCTGCGAGGACTGGTACGCGCCCATGAGGCGGGCATTATTCACCGCGATCTGAAGCCCGATAACGTGTTCTTGCAGCACCGCGACGACGACCCGCTGTTCGTCAAGCTCGTGGACTTCGGGATTTCGAAGGTCTCGAAACAGCTATCAAAGGTCAACACGCTGACCCGCAAGGGAACGGTGCTCGGGACCGCCTACTACATGTCGCCGGAGCAGGCACAGGCGTTCGATGACATCGACGGCCGCGCTGATCTCTACAGCGTCGGCGCGATCGTTTTCGAGGCGCTCGCGGGGCGCCCGCCTCACACCGGCAACGCTTACGAGGCGGTGCTGATCAACATATGCACCAAAGACGCACCCGACGTTCGCGACTTCGCTCCAGACGTGCCTGAGCCCTTGGCGCACGTGATCGCGCGTTCGCTAAAGCGGGACCGCACCGAGCGGTTCGCGGATGCCGCGGAGTTCTACGCGGCTCTCACTTCCTGTCAGCCCGACAGTCAGCGCATGCTGCCACCCCTGTCCGGATCCGCACCACAGGTCCCGAGCGTTAGCGCCGCAAGCGATGAGTTCAAAACCGCCGAGGGCACCGCGGCTCCTACGCGGCGCTCGAATCAGACCCGTCGCACGGTCGTCGCAGCGCTGATCGCGGCGCTCGGCGCGTTCACGCTAACCGCCGTGTTCATGGCGCAGCGGGGACCGCGAAAGACCGAATCCACCGAAGCAGCGGCAGCCCCGACTCCCACGTCGACACCCGCAACCGCCGAGCCAGCACAAGCTGCGTCAGCATCGCCTTCGGCTAGCACCGCACGACCCACGGCTTCACCACAGACAGAGTCGGCCTCAACGCCAGACGTTCCGACCGTGCGCCCCGCGCGCAAACCGACGGGCGGCGCGGGCTCGCGCCCAATCAAAGCCACGACGCCGACGAAAAAGGCCGGCGTCGCCGGCGGCCTAAAACTAAACACAAAAGAGCCGTAGCGCGCGTCGGCGAACCGTTGCCGCCACCGCCACATTCCGGGTTAAGCTCGCGCGGTGGGTGCAGAGCCCAACGATAACCCCATGCGATGGCACCCGGCTCCGATCCTGATGTTCGTCGGCGCGGCCCTGTGCACGAGCCCGCCCGTTGCCGCCCAGCCGACGCCACCACCAGCCGGGGCGAAGCCCGAACTCGACGCTGACCGGGCGACGGCCCGGAAGCACTTTCGCAGCGGCTTGAAGCTGTTCGAAGACGGCAACTTCGCAGGCGCGCTCGCCGAATTCGAAGCGTCTTATGCGGCCAAGGCGGCTGCCTCCACGCTGGAGAACATCGCCACGTGTCTCAAGGCGCTGTTTCGCTACGCCGAGGCGGCCGACACCCTCAACAAGCTACTCGACAAACATGGCCCGGAGCTGGACGACGAAGCGCGCAACAAAGCGAAGAAATGGATCGCTGAACTCAACGCGCTGGTCGGCACGCTGCAGATCCGCGTCACGCCCGGTGACGCCAGGTTGAGCGTCGACGGGAAGGCCATCAAGCCGACGGTCGCTGCCAGCCTGCGCGTCAACGTCGGTGAGCACCGAATCGTGGCGGAGGCGCCCGGCTACGCGCGGCTCGAGCGATCAGTGCGCGTAGCCGGTGGTCGCACGGTGCCTGTGTCGCTGCAGCTGACCGCAACTTCCGGCTTCATCTCCGTCACCGTAGCCGACAAGGACGCGGCGATCGGCGTCGATGGAGAAGCCAAGGCGTTCGGCTCCTGGCGCGGACCGGTGACGCCCGGAAGGCACTACGTGCAGGTCTACAAGCGAGGCTTCGAGACGTTCGAACAGATCGTCGAAGTCGAGCTCGGCAAGACCGTCACGATCGAAGCCGCGCTCGGGGCACCCGTCGAGCCAGAAGACGACACGTCGCCTGAGATCAAGCTGCCCGACGGCGACCTGCCGGCGCCTCCGCCGCTCGCGCCTCCCCAGCGCGGTTGGTACGCCATGGCGACGCTGACCGGACTCGGACTGCGAGGGGAGCCGCGCGGACTGACGCACAACACCGACAACGCCCCGGGCGGCGGCAGCGCTGGCGTCCGCGCCGGCTATCGCGTCTGGAAACCGGTCGCGGTCGAAGCGCTCTTGGACGTCAGCACCCATCAGGTCGAGGGCGCCTGCGACGACGAGTTTGTCAACAAGACGGATGGAGTCACCGCCTGCGGCGAAACCGAGGGTCGGCGCGACTACGACCTGACCAGCTTTCGACTCGGCGGCAACCTGCGGCTGATGAGCTCCGGGGAGAAGCTCCGGTTCACTTCCGTGTTTGGCGTCGGCGCCGTGGCGCACAACCTAACGCTCAAAGCAGCTAACGGTAAGGACGAAGAAAAAGCCGCCGGCGTGGATCCGTTCTTCCTGCTCGAGCTGGGCGCGCAGCTCAACCTGGGGCACTGGCTGCTCGAGCTCGTCGGGGTGTTGTTCGTCGAGGGCAACTCCAACGTTAAGTTCAGCTCGGGACCGAACGACGGGATGCCCGCTTATGAGGACGCCGGCATCATCCAGCCGGGCATCGGTTTGCGCGTCGGCTGGAGCGAGTGGGCACCCCGCAAGCGCGCCAAGGTCAGTCCGTCGGCAGCACG
>JAUIKB010000806.1 GCA_030430975.1 Polyangia bacterium | reverse complement strand
TTGCGGCGCGGCGACGGGCGCTTGCGGCGCGGCTTGCGTTAGTCCGTGAACCAAACCGAGCGAACCGGCGACCGCCTCCATCGCCTGGTTCACAGACGGATGAGCACCGTCTTGCGCCTGCAGCATCCCCAACGCGCGCCGCACCGCGTCGAGGGCGACAGGTCCTTGGGTGGAAGAGGCAGCGCCCTGCGACGCCTCGATCTGATGCAGCGCGCTCATCGCCTGAGCGATGGGTTCCGCTACGCCGCCGAGTGCGGGCGGAACGCCCGGTGCCTGAAGCGCCCCTAAACCTTGTGCCAACTGCTCTCGCGCCGCGCGCGCGGAGCCAACCGAATCGCTCATATTCCCTCCAGGGAAGCGGCAGTCTATCCCACGAGCTGCGCGAAATGGTGCTGATTTTACGTCGGTTCTCGACGGGTTGCGCGGCATTCGATCAGCGCCAAAAATTGGGCCCGTTCGCCGACGGCTGATACCCCCGGCAAGTATGGAAGGCGTCGACGAGTCGGGCACATTTCGCCCAATGTTGCGCGCGGGAGCGCGGTTCGACCCATCGGCGGCCAACAAGCCGATCTTGGTCTTCCAGGACGTTCACAAGGCGTACAAGGCCGACGCGCCGGTGCTCCGCGGGATGAATCTGGGCATCGAGCGAGGTGAGTTCGTGTTCTTCACGGGCCCGTCCGGCGCCGGAAAGAGCACCCTCTTACGCCTCCTATACGCAGAAGAGAGTCTCGACTCGGGCCGTATTCTGTTCATGGGACGCGAGGTCGGCCGTCTGACGCCCGAAGCAATCCCGTTCCTTCGGCGCAACATCGGCGTGGTCTTTCAAGACTTCAAGTTGGTCGAAAACTGGTCGGTTACCGAGAACGTGGCGCTGCCGCTGGAGGTGCTCGGACTCCCCGCCCGCTTGATCCGGCAGCGTACCGGAGAGGCTCTGGAGCGCGTCGGGCTCGGCGGCCGGGGCAACGATCTGGCCGGAACGCTATCCGGTGGTGAACAGCAGCGTGTCGCGATCGCCCGGGCGATCGTCGGTGAACCGGCTTTAGTTCTCGCAGACGAGCCCACCGGCAACCTAGATCCACAGCTGGCGGTCGATATCCTTGGGTTGTTCGAGGACATCCACGACACCGGTGTGACGGTCATCTTTGCCACCCATGATCGGTCGCTGCTGGACATCCGGCCGCGACGAGTTGTCATTTTACAGGACGGTAAAACTATCGACGCTCCAAACGGTCTGGAAGACCCCGAAGAGCTCGACCAGCTGCAGGTGGCGTGACAAAATGAAGTCTTGGGAACGAGCCTGGCGAGGCGGAAAAAACGACTGGCGCCTGCACATGCTGAGCGTGTTCTCGGTCGCGGTCGCTTTCGTGTGTTTGGCGGCCGCGCTACTGGTCGTCGTGAACATCGACTCCGTTCGAAACCGCTGGGCTAGCACGGGGCGCATCTCCGTTTTCTTAAAGGCTACGGCCTCGCCCGATCAGGCCCAAAAGCTAGAAACCGCGCTGCGCGCGACGCCCGGCGTCGCAGATGTGAACTTCGTTTCGAGCCGAGACGCACGGGCCGACATCATGAAAAACGGCGGCGGCGACCTGCTAGCCAAGCTCCCGGACGCCGCATTCCCAGCGTCGCTGGAACTCAAGACGGTCGGCGACCCAACCGGTGAAGAGCTCAAGACTCTCGCAGCGCGGGTCGAATCGCTACCGGCCGTTGAGTCGATCGAGACGTATTCGGGCTGGACCCAAAAGCTCGGCAACCTGCTCACCGGAGGGGTGACGGCAGCCGTCTTGTTGGCGCTGGTGGTGTTCGGTGCGGTGGTGAGCGTCGTCGGCTCGACCATGCGGTTAACGCTTCAGAGACGACGCATCGAAGTTGAAGTTCTCAAGCTGGTGGGCGCCACCGACGCCTACGTGCGGCGACCCTTCGTGGTCGAAGGCGCGGCGCAGGGGGCGCTCGGCGCCAGCCTGGCGATCGCACTGCTCGGCGTGCTGTACGCCATCGTCACACAGCGCTTGGACGGTGAGCTGGCGCTTCTGGTCGGCGCCTCCCCTACGTTCTTGCCGTGGACATTCGTGCTGGGAACAGTCGCCACCGGCGCCGCTCTCGGCGCTAGCGCTGCCTATGTCAGCCTGCGCCGCCTGCTGGTCGTGTGATGCGGTTTCGGTACCTCGTACTGCTCACGCTCAGCGCGTCCGTCGCGGGGGCCGTGCCACCGTCGACCAACGGCCTGGCACCTGCAGCCCCAGCCGCCGTAACCGCTCCCTCGAATGACATCGCGCAGACACTCGCCAGCGTCGCCGCGCGACACTCCCAGGCGGAGAAGGCGCTCGACGAGCTCGCCAAAGAGGCAGCGCTTGCCCACGCACGCACGATCGCTCGCGGCCGAGCGTACGTGAAGTCGGCGCGCGCCGGCCTATTGCCCGTCGGCTCGGGGTTCGACAGTCTGACCGACCACGCGGTCCGGGTTGAACGGCTGCGACGTGCGCTGGAGCGCGACCAGCGACTCGAACGCAAGATCGCCCAGCGCCGCAAGCAGGTGGCGGCAGAACTCAAGACGCTGACGCTCCAACTCGGACCGCTGCAGGCGCAGAAGCGCGTGATGGACGCCAACCGGGCGGCCCTGATGGCGCAGCAGGATCGCGCCCTCGCGTTCCAGCGCGCGTTCAGCTCCGGAAGTGCCGGGACGGCGATCTACGGCGCCGCGCCCGGCGGCGCGGGGCCTATGGATCAACCTGCGCCGTCAGGGTTTGCCGCGCGCAAAGGTAAACTCAGCTTCCCGCTGGAAGGACGGACCGAGGTTCGCACGGCGCGCCGACCTGGCGGCGGGCCTGGGCTCGAGATGCTGGCACCCCCGGGCACAAAGGTGCGTGCGATTCATCCCGGAAAAGTCGCGTTCGCGGACGCCTACGCGGAGTACGGCAAGACGGTTATCATCGATCACGGCGACAACCACTATGTGGTGAACTCGGGGCTTCGCACGATTGACGTGAGCGTCGGCGACACCGTCTCTTCCGGCACCCGTCTGGGTTCCGTGGGCGCCAGCGGCGCGCTCTATTTCGAGGTGCGAATCGGGAGTCAGACCGCTGACCCCTCGGAATGGTTCGGAATCTAGGGCAACAGTCTGTCCACTCAGACTCCGGGAAAAGCGCCTGGGCAGCCGACGGCAGGGTGCGATACTCCTCGGCATGAAGACGTTCCAAACCATGGGGTGTGCACTTTTGGCGTTGGGATCGCCCCTGGCGGTCGCTGCGCAGACCGCGCCTCCCGGAACCTCGACTCCGCCAGGCTACGGCGTGCCGACTCCACCTGCTCCGACTCTGCGTGCGCCGCAACCGGTCGCGCCAGGACCAACCTATCAGCAGGGGTTTAGCCCAGCTCCGACGCCGATCTGGCCGACCATCCTGCCCTACCGCGACGGCGACCCGATCCCCCAGGGGTATCACGTAGAAGAGTCCGCCAATACGACCCTGGCCCTGTGGGGCGGCCTGCTCCTGGGCGTTAGCTACGTTGCCGCCCTCGGCGTGGGGGCAGCTGACAGTTTCGACGGCGGAAAGGGCTGGCTCGCCGCCCCCGTCATCGGTCCGGTCGCTGCGGTAGGGGCCCAAGAAACGCCCTGTTCGGAGGACCAACCCGACCGGGACTGCATCGAGGAAGCGCTCAACCAGGGGACCGAGAGCGCCTTACTGATC
>JAUIKB010000805.1 GCA_030430975.1 Polyangia bacterium | reverse complement strand
CCATACGCATCGACCGCAAGCTGAATACCGGTGGTGGCCAGCATACCCAGTGCGGCAATCGCCACACCAAAGATACCGGCGAAGTGATGCGCGGTGACAATCGTGGCGGCGAGGAAGATGATCGGCATCGTGGTCGACAGGTGCATCGCCAATTGCCCTCCATTGAGGAACATCAAATGGATGACGAACATGATCAGACCGAATGCCACCAAGACGCATCCCAGAATGCCCGGCAGCACGACTCCGGTCAGCGGCGTCGTGGATGAAGCGTAGGTGAGCGGCCAAGTCACCGGAGCGGAATGGCCTTCCGTGTCGGCAGGCACCACCAGCGGCTTTGGGGCACGATACGGATTATCAAAATATTGATCGTCACGTTGCGACAAGGGATCGTTGTGCATTGGACCACCCTCCGATTGAGACTGCGCGTTACCTCATTCTGCCATTTTCAGTGTAACCAGATTCGATACCGGATGGTGCATCCACGTACGTCAGGCTTTCTAGCCTGACATACCCCGAGATGTCAGCCTGGAAAGGCTGACGTACGCTGACTCTAGAACAGGGTGTCCACGTCGTCGTCGCTGACGCGTTTCATCACGCGGTCGGTCAGTTCGGCAAAGAACCAATCGCTGTCGCGTCCGCCGTGAACGTAGTCTTCGCTGCCGTCCGCGGTGACCCCATTCACGCGAGTCTACAGCAAACTACGACTGAACGGCGCTACTGCAGACGTCGACTACAGCGTGACCCTGCGGCGCTCACCCAACACCAAGTCCCAGAATCTGAATCGCATTGCCAAAATGTGATCGAGCTGCCACGTGCCACAGTCGATGGGATCGCCACTTCGTCTCGGAATCGGGTTGAGTTCCTCTGTCGGCAGGCAATAGCCGGCGAGTTCCGAACCTTGCAGCAGATGGAGCACGCCTTCAGAGAACCCGCGACCCGCGTACACCATCGCCCCGTCCATCCTAAGCGCGCGAAGGTCGTCTAGTGCGTAAGGGATCTTTTCGTCGACAGTTCCCGGTGAATCCTGGAATTTACACTCCAACACAAGTCCCTCGCCCGTGATTTCTTGCAGGATAAATAGGTCGATGCGGCGCTGTTTGCCGATGATCGACGTGCCGAGATTGATCTCGTCGAATACCTGCAGTCCTCGGTCGCCGTAGCTCTTGAGGATGTAGCGACCGATCAGACGCTTGTATTCGTTTCCTGTCATGGGAGCCAGAACTAATCTTAACGGTGGCGAAGGAGTCAGCGGCGCCGCAGCAGCTCGGGTGAGCGTGTGCCGTCGGCGTCCAACATACGCTGAACAGCGATGTCCACGGCCTCCTCGCAGATATCCGTGCCAAGGAAATGGCGGTTCTTTTGCATGGCAGCCACGCCTACCGATCCCGAGCCGCTAAACGGATCGATCACTAGTTCGTTTTCGACCGTGCTTTGGTGGATCAAGATTTCCGGGATTTCGACGGGCTTTTGGGCGGGGTAGCCGCGGTAGACACGCGGATGCTCCAGGATGTCGGGGATAGACAGGTCGTTCAGTTTGCGTTTTCCCTTCTCGAAAAAGAGAATGAACTCGTATCGAGAGCGGTAGTGGTAGCCCATGCCGATCTTTCGTTTGTCCCAAACGAGCGGTTTCCAGAACTTGAAACCTGCCGCCTCGGCCGCGGGCTTGGCGACGAACATCGTCTCGGCATCGCAAAACAGGTAGAAGTGTCGGTGCTTCTTCAGCACGCGGAAAACTTCCTGAAACAGTTCTGGAAATCGCGCGTTGGGGAAGATCTGAAACCAGTCGTTGCTAGACGCTTTGCTGCGTTTCAGCCGCGTCGTCGTGCCGACGGCGCGGTGCTTCTCGAGCGATTCGTAGGCGGGATCGGTCACGACCAGGTCGACCGATGCGTCGGGTAACGTCCGCAGCCACTCCACCGCGTCGATGTTTGAAACGTCGAAACTCCGAGCCGCGAGGGGCGAGTCCGGGCCGGTTTCGAAGAGATCGACTTGGCTGGGTTGCTTTTTCATCGTCATTACCGGGCGAGCCCCGGTGGCCATCGAACGCGCGAGGATCGTGGACGGATTTGGTCCCGAGGTCGCTAGCGAAGTGATCGAAGGATCGGCGGTGGCGTCGCTAAAGTCAGTCATTTCTCGTTCGATTCATATCACTGCGCAGGCGAGCACTGCCAGTCCGAACAGGGGGAGCCCTGACAAACAATGTCCGTGAGATACCTCACCTCGCGGGTCACCGGCGATGTGCCACAGCGCGCACAGCCTTTTTTTGCGCTGCAAAAGCGCGCCGGTTCGGGCACCCTTATGTCTGACGGATGATGGTTGTTAAGTAGAGCGTTTGGGGATGAGCGACAGCGACCCTCCGGAACACGACGATCTCGACGAGGTGACGATCCGCCTCGACGCGATGGAGGTGACCAAGGCGACCGAGCAGTACCACCACGCTCCGTTCGCAGACGCGCCGTCGGTCCAGGGGCGATGGCTACAGACCGTTGCGGCGGCGTCGAGCCCCGGCCGGCCCGACCCGATGCGAATCGCGCCCGGTGGTCGAGTGGGGCACTACATCCTGATATCGCGGATCGCCCACGGTGGCATGGCAACCGTCTGGTTGGCCAAGCGGGAACGCGGCGGTCAGAGCGAACTCGTCGCGTTGAAGATCGTATTGCCGCATCTGGCAGGTGACTCCTCGTTCGTGAAGATGTTCCTGGATGAGGTAAAGCTATTGGCGGCCATCCGCCACCCCAACGTCGTGGATGTCCGCGATGTCGGCAGCGACGGCGGGTACCCCTATGCGGCGCTTGAGTGGATCGACGGTGACTCACTTGCGCGGTTGATGGCGGTCATGGATCAAAAGGGCCTGCGCATGCCACTGGCGATCGCGCTGCGCATCGTCGGTGAGGTATGCCTCGGACTGCATATCGCTCACGAGCTGCGCGGCGACGACGGCGAACTGCTCGATGTGGTTCACCGCGACGTGTCACCTCCGAACATCCTGCTCAGCGCGACCGGGGACGTGAAACTGATCGATTTTGGCGTCGCCAAGGCGGTCGAGCGCATCAGCGAACAAACCCGAAGTGGCGTGTTCAAGGGCAAGGTCGCGTATATGGCGCCGGAACAGGCCGAACGTAAACCGATCGATCGACGTACGGACATCTGGAGTGTGGGCGTCGTTCTTTACAAGTTGGTAACAGGCGAAACACCCTACGCCGGCGGCCTGGTGGACGTCTTTCAGAAGCTCAAGCGCGGCGACAAGATCCCGCCGTTACCCAAGAACACACCGCGCATGGTCGCTGAGGTCATTACGCGCGCGCTCCAGCGCGACAACGATCAGCGCTTCCAGACGGCGGCGGAGATGCGCCGCGCGATCCAGTTCGCGTACTCCGAGGAAGCGGTGACCGTCTCGAAAGACGAGTTCGCCTTGTTCGTACGCCAGCACCTAGGCGAGATGATCAAGCGGCGGCGAACGGCGGCGCTTGAGGCGCTCGAGCAGTGATTTGGCGAGGTTTTTCGCCCGCACTGCGGCAACCGCGTCGTGCGAGGACGTGGAGCGTGCTGAACCACGCGTTTGCCGTTCGATGACACTCCGCCAGCGTCAAGCGCCGGAAGCGACCTTTCTTCCGAGCAGCGGATGGCAATCCACTTGGAATTCCAACTTGGCAAATTCCCGCGCCGCACTGATAGTGCGGCTCAGATG
>JAUIKB010000804.1 GCA_030430975.1 Polyangia bacterium | reverse complement strand
CCCCGCGCAGAAGGAACACCTGATCATCCACGTGTCCGGCTACACGTGAAGCAGCTGTCGTGCAGCCGCCCGGGACATGGCGGACAAGTATCCGAGCAACGCGAACCGCGCTGATTTCGTCGAATTGCTGGCCGAGGGCACCAGCCACTCGAATCAGGCTCAACAGGCCCAGCTAGACATTTGGATTTCGGAGGTCGGACTCCCGTTCACCACGCTCCGCGATCCGGACGGCGCCGGTCAGTACATCATCCAGAACCTTTCGCCCCGTGAGAACACGTTCCTGGTGGAACGCTCGTCGATGAAGATTCTGGCGCGCGTGCGGACCCCGGCGCAGGCGCTGGCGGCGCTCGACGGACTGTAACGCCACGCGGGCCGCTTTGTTGGCCGCGGCATCTTGCGCACGGAACAATTCTACTGCAGCCAGCCACGCCCGTTTTGGGGCGTCGGCCGGGCGAAAGTGAGAAGGTTCTATGCGCGCATCCACCCACGTCAAGATCAGCCCTCCGCCGCTCTGGTACGTAAGTAACGGCGAGTCCACCGTCGGCCCCGTGCGAACGAATACGCTCCTGCGCGGCGTGTCGTACGGCCGGGTTCCAACCGATTGCTATGTCCGCGAGTGGGCCTGGGGGGGCTGGCGAAACGTCGAACAAATCCGCGAGGTCCGGTCGCTAAGGCAGCATCAAGACGCTCTCGGCTCAGGCTGGCATCCGAGTCAGACCTGGGCGCCACCGGGCCCGCGCGAGCAGGCGATGGCTCGCACTCAAACCGCGATCGCGCCCGCCCAAGATCGCGGCGAAGTACTACTATTGGCGTTGCAGGCCGCGCTCGAGGAAACGCAATCGGTGGTCGGGTTGATCCATCGGTTCCGCCAGCCTGGCGGCATGGTGACGTCTTACGGCGCGGGGCCGGGTATGGTCGATCGGCTCGGTCACGTGGTGCCGACGTACGATGAAGCCCTCGGCGCCGCATGCCGCCAGCGCGCGGTGATGGGCAGTCAGGGCCGCGGCAACCCGCAACGTGCAGTCATGCACCGACTGAGCGTCCCCGGCGTCGAAGTCTTCGCTGTCGCCATGTTGCCCATCATCTCCGAAGGACGGCTCGTTGCGATGCTCGAAATTGGGCGCACGCAGCGCCGCTACCGAAGCGGCGACAAGGCGCGCTTTGAAGGTGTGGCCCGCGGTATCACGGCGGGGTTGGCCGCCCGTGCTTGGGCGTAGACGTTCGACGGTCGAACACTGAAACCAGCGGTGGGAAGGTCGCGTAAAATTTGCGTCGGACGCCACCACAGTGGACAAACCCACACCCAGCAAGAACACCCTGATCGTGGTCCGTCCCTATGGGGCGCGCATTCGCGACGCTGTGTTCGCAGCCGTCGAACGCGCGGGTTTCGCGATCACGAGCATCATTCCGCCGGGCACGAGCAACGACCAGGCGGTTCGCCAGACAATCGAGTTCGGCACGCGCCAACTGCTGGTGCCCTATCACGGCCATCGGGATCAGCGTGGTGTAGCTGTCGATGGGGTGTCGTTCTTGCACGCTCTTGCCAACGCTCACGCGCCTTTTCGGTGGCGTGTGATTATGCCGATTTCCCAGTTCGGCGCGGCCGCAGCAGAGATCAGCCTCGAACGCTTACCCGCTGACGTAACCCAGGCGCTCGCACTGATTCGCGGTGACGACCTGAAGGACCCGAGGCTCTCCAATCGGATCCGCCGGCATCTGCTGAAGGATGAAGCATAAAGGGTAGCCCCTCCCGGATTTGAACCGGGACGCCCGAGGGCCGCGGATTTTAAATCCGCTGCGTATGCCAGTTCCGCCAAGGGGCCAGGCTGACGGTTTACCAAAAATTCACGCGCGCTGCGCGATCAGCTGCATTTCGCCACATCGCGTCCACATTCGTGGCGCTTCGATGAAGAAGCCGCCGGACAGAGCATCTGTTGCGCAAATCGCCCGTATTACATGCATGCGTGCTCTTTGCCTCCTGGTCAGCTCGGTTTGTTTTGTGTTGTGCGCTGTGACCGTGCCGCACCGCATCGCTCGGTCCAAGGCACACGACTGGTACGTCGGTGGCGCTTCCCCGCGCGCTCTGGCCGAGCGGGTGGTTCGGGATCGCGAAACGGTGAGCGGGCAAACGTTCGCCACGGGCGCGGATCGGTTCGATGGCGAGTGGGTATTCGGCACGCACCTGATGGCCGCGCTCGGGCTACATCAGCTCGCCGCCGCAGGGACGCAGCCTAAGCGCCTGCGGCGGGAAGCCGACAGCTCGCTACGCCAGGCTTTGGACGCCGACGGGTTCGATGCTGCCGCGTGGGGCGAACGACCGCTCAAGTCGCTCGACGGTCCGAACGGGCACGCCGCGTATCTGGGCTACGTGAACCTGGCGCTGAGCCTGCGGAGAGCCAGTGGCGAGCAACCCGACGATCTGACGTTGCTCAACGATCGCATCAGCTTTGCCCTGGACCGCCGCCTAGCGCGCACACCGGGCAACTTGCTCGAAACGTATCCGGGCGAGGTCTACCCGGTCGACAACGTCGCCGTCGTGGCTTCGCTGGCGCTACGTGATCAGCGGCTTGGCACACGAGACCACCAGCACCAGGTCGCGCGGTTCTATCGCCACTTCGACACTCAGCTCATCGACGCGCAAACCGGGTTGCTGCATCAAACGTTTCATCGGGGAAACCCCGGCCCTCCGCGGGGTTCCGGTAGCGCCTTGGCGGTGTACTTCCTCTCCCACGTGAGCCCGCATCGGGCCGCCCGACTCGGTTCAGCCATCCGCAAGACGCTGTACGGCACAGTGGCGGGCTTCGGCGTCATCTCCGAATACGCCCCGGGCCAACCCGGTCGCGGTGATATCGACTCTGGGCCGCTGGTGTTTGGCTACAGTATTTCGGCAAGCGGCTTCTCGATCGCGACCTGCAGACTTCTCGCAGACCGCGAATGCTTCGACGGACTGTGGGCGACGCTTGAAGTCTTGGGAGCGCCCCGCTCACGCGGAGCCGAAATCGGCTTCGTCTCGGGCGGGCCACTGGCCAACGCCATCATGTTGGCAATGCTGACGGCTCCCACCCCGCTCCGCGCCAAGACCGAGGTTGCCCGATGAGCTGGCGGATACGGCTGTCGGCAGGCCTTCTCGGGTGCGCTGCTGTGTGGTGCGCGGAGTTCGGCCTCGGCCACATCCTGTGGGACGGGGTGCTCGTGTCACGACTGTTGTCGCCCGGGTCCCACACGCCCTGGGCTCAGCTGGTCGTGTCAACCGGATTTCTGGCGGTTCGAGTACTGCTGTGGGTTGTCATGCCCGCCGCCCTAATAAGTGCGCTGACGACGCTAATAGCGAGTTCCGTCGCGCGTGCCGCAGTGGTTGCGCCGCCAGACCGCCGCACTTATGACCCAAACGAAAGTGAAATTCATAATCGATAAGGTGGTCGCGTGACACTCGACGGCGCCGCCCCGGACGCCCGGATGGTGATCGAGCGGGTCGGAGGGGATCGAGCATTCCGCCGCCGATTGCTCGAGCTAGGCCTGGTGCCCGGCACTCAGGTCACGCTGATACGCGTGGCGCCGATGGGAGATCCGCTCGTGTTCGCGGCTCGCGGTTCGTCCCTCTCGATTCGCCACGCCGAAGCCCGCCACGTTGCCGTCGCCGCCGCCGAGGCCGAGGACGAACATGGGTAACGACGCCGCCACGGTCCTGCTCG
>JAUIKB010000008.1 GCA_030430975.1 Polyangia bacterium | reverse complement strand
CCGAAATGTTGCCAGCGCCGTACTCGTCTGGCTGCCCGGGCGCCTCGGGGGACGTATCCGTGGTGTTTTCGGAGGAACTCTCTGTGGTCAAATCAAACCTCGCTCTGTCCTGCCTGCGGGACTGGAGTCTCGTTGGTGGGGACCGTCACTGAAGGGGACGGTTCGTGATTCGTTTGCGCGCTCGAGTTGGGTGCCGCATTCGTGCGGTTTGAAGCGGCGTCGTAGCTTGGAGGAAATCGACCTCGGGGATCGAGGCACAGTGAGCTGTTTGTCTGGGTTTTCTAAGGGAAAATGCTGGTGGATTTATAGCCGTTTCACGGCCGTCGAGCAAGCGGATCAGGCCTGCAAAAGGGCGCCATCGCGGAGGTGAAAATCGCGCCGCTCACCGGTCGCGAGCAGGGGCGAGTTGAACAGCTCGGGCCGGGTCGTCGTAACGAACACCTGGCTGGCGGTTTCGCGCAGAAAGTCGATCGCCGCGTCGGTGCGTTCGGGGTCGAGTTCGCTCGAGACGTCGTCCAGAAGCAACACCGGGTGCGCGCGGCGCGCCTCCCGAATGCAGTCGAGTTCGGCCGCTTTGAGTGCAAGTGTCAGCACGCGCTGCTGACCTTGGGAGGCATGACGCCGGGCGCTGCGACCGTCGATGGTGAGTTCGAGGTCGTCTTTCTGAGGACCGAAGGTCGCCGCCTTACGGCGCATGTCCGCAGGCCGTCTGCGGCGGAGCTCAGCTTGGAACTCGCTTGGGTCTTCGACGCCGCCCGGCGCGTAGCGGGCATCTAGGACCAGGTTCGGTGCCGCCATCCGAGCGAAGGCCGGTAGCACCGCGGCGACCAGACGCTCGGCAGTCCGTCGGCGGGCCGTGGCGAACTGTGCGCCATGGGTCGCCATCAGCTCCTCAAACACCGACAGCTCGGCATCGGAGCCGCTGCGTTCGTCCAGCACGCGCTGCCGCTCGCGCAGCGCTCGTGTGTAGCTGACCCGATGATCGACAGAGGCGGGATAGAAGTACATGCTCAC
The DNA here is from genome assembly GCA_030430975.1 of Polyangia bacterium. Classification (GTDB taxonomy): domain Bacteria; phylum Myxococcota_A; class Polyangia; order Polyangiales; family Polyangiaceae; genus JAUIKB01. The sequence goes on along the minus strand of JAUIKB010000008.1, from coordinate 19,487 downwards.
GCGGTCGAGCAGCGTGCGCCGGATCGAGGCCGGACCGCTGGTGAGTAGTAGGTCGCCAGGGTGAAACACCACGACCGGCGTTCTGGTCGCGTACACGGCTGCGGTCTTTGGGCGCTTGCCATCGATGGCGAGCTGTCGACGCGAACGCACCACGGCTGCGCGCTGCTTACGCTCTCGATCATCGTCGAGCACCGTGGCGTTCACGACCGCCAGCTCCGCACCTTCTTGGACGAGCTCTGCCATTCGGTCCGCCCGGAACGAGCGACTCGTCGCTACGAAGTACAACGCCTCCAGCAGGCTCGTCTTACCGTGGCCGTTGTCGCCAAAGATGATGTTCAGGCGCGAGGCGGGACGCAGGTCGATCTCGGCAATGTTACGAAACCCCCGAACGGTGAGCGCCTGAAACTCGACGCGCGTTTGCACGCTCGCCGCTCCCGGCATCAGATGCGCATCGGCATGATCACGGCCAGATAGCTGCTGTCGGAGCTTTCGGTTCCCGGCTTGATCACGGCCGGATCGAGCTCACCCGAGACCGCCACCAGCACGTCCTCGTCGGCGATCGCGCCAAGTACATCCAAGAAGTAGTTGGCGTTGAACCCGATCGTCAGTTCGGGGCCTTGGTAGTCGACCGGCACCTCGTCGAAGCCATCTCCGCTCTCGGGGCTCTCGCTTTCGAAGCGCATCTTGTCACCGGCGATCGTGAGCTTCACGCCGCCGGTGCGATCGCTGGCTGCCACCTTGACCGCCTTGAGCGCTTCGGCAACCGCCGATCGGGGTGCGCGCACCGCCTGCGCGGCAGCTTCCGGGATGACTTGCTGATACGGCGGGAACTGGGCGTCGACGAGCTTCACGCTAAACTGAAAGCCAGCCATGTGGAAAAATGCGTTCTGACCGCTCTGCGTCATCGAGAGTTCTGGCTTGTCGTCACCCTTGGCGTCGGACATCGCTTCGTCGCACAGCTTGCGCAGCTCCTGGATCCCCTTGTTCGGGATCAGCATGGATGCGTTGGCGTCTCGACCGGGCACGCGGCACTCGATCTTGGACAGCCGATGGCCGTCGGTCGTGACCATGCGTACGGACTCGCCCTCCCACTCGAACAGCGCGCTGCTTAGATGCAGGCGCGTCTCGTCGTTCGAGATCGAAAAGTGCGTTGCAGAGATCAGCGTGTTGAGCACATCCGTCGGCAGCTTCAGTTCGGTCGCCCCGGCGTCGGCAGCTGGAAGGCTCGGGAACTCTTCACCTGGGAGGCCGTGCAACGTGTAGCGACGTGCCGAGCCCATTGCGCGGATCGTCATCGCGGAACTCTCGGCGGTTATCAGCGAGAGTTCGCCTTCGGGCATGTTGCGTCCGCGCTCGAACAGGTCGCGAGCACCGACCGCGATCGATCCTGGCTTCTCGATCTTGGCTGGAATCGTTCCGGAAACGGCCAGGTACAAATCCGTGGCCGCCAACTTGAGCTGGTCGCCTTCGGTCTCGATGAGCACGTTGCCCAAGACCGGCATGGTGCTTTTCTTGTCCGCGACGTTCTGACACCGGGAAAGGATGCGCTGTAGATCCTTTTTGCTGACCACGACGTGCATTGTGCTGACTGTGTACATGCCCCGAACCAGGGCCGCTAGAGCGTAAGTGGTTAGTTTTTTTAGGCCGCTAGAGGCGCTCGGTCGAACAGGCGTTCAGCTGACCGTTCACGCACGCGGCTACTTAACAGGTCATTGGATTAAGAGTTTCGATCACCAGGATTTCATTAAATTTATATAGGTGGTCGTCGTAGTAGGCGTTGTGGATACTGTGGACAACCCGATACCCTGCTGAAATTGATAAGGTTTCCGAGCTCAGCCCTGTGGAGAGCTCGCGGACCGACTATGTGGCGAGACTGGGGACCCAGCGAGACGCAGTGCGTTACCCCGGCAAACTCCCCTGCCAATCCTCAGGGTTGTCACCGACTTGTCCCCAGACGGCAGTTGTCCAGAGGTGCGAACGCCTAGAATTCGTTCGAACAAGCGGCAGCCAACTGCTTGAAAAGAAAGGGGTTATGTGTCAAGCCCCAATCGCACAACCACAACCACCTACATTTGAATACAGAATTGATCCGCAAGTTATACCCAGCTTGTGGATTCCGACTGCCGGTCCAGTCTTTTGGTTCAGCGCGCGCGTCGAGCGGACTGCTCGCCCGCGTCGGCCTGTTCGATCAGGCGGCTGAGCGCCCCAAGCAGCGCCTGGCGTGTCCGCGTATACATCTTGGGGCCGATATCACCGCGTTCGTGGGCCTTCTCGACGGCTACCAGCTCGGCCAAAAGCACTTGCCGGGCCTCGTCGAACTCGCGCGCGCTCGCCCGACGAGAGGTTTGGGGATTGAGTTTGCGCAGGGAAAGCCCGGCGGCGGCGATCAGCCCGGCGAGGGCTAGCGCGTATCGGCGTCCCGGGCCGGGCACCGGAATGCCCGCCAGCTCCACCGTCACGCGGGTCAGCGGTGGCTGCCCGGGCTCCAGCCGCTTTTGAGTTAGCAGCACGTTGCGCCCGGTGCGCAGGGTGGTCGGCTTCGCCGCATCGAAGCCGTTGACGTTCAGTTGGAGGTTCTTCGCCTTTTCCGCCAGCACGCGCATCTCAGCCACGTGGGGTGGCAGCGGGATGTCGAAGCTCACCTGCTCGTCGTGCGGATTAGGGACCTGGAAGCGATACGCGACGTCGTGTTGGCCAGGCGAGATGGTACCAAGAAGCTCGACGCCAGCGTCGCGTTTTTCTACGCGAATATTAGACATGCCGGGCTGGGTGCTGAAACCCTTCCAGCCTTCGGGCAGCTCGATGATTGTGTTGCTGGGTACCCAGGTCTTCGGGCCCATCGATACGAACGTGAACGAGACGTCGAACTGAAACACGTCGTCCTTGGGTTCGACGAACAGCGTAGCGATCGTGTAGACGCGTGCCTCTTTGATGTTGCTCGTGACCGGGTACACGTGCAGGACCACTCGCTGGCCGGTTTCGCGCGGCATTGGAAACGCATGCGGCGCGTACTCCGCGGGGCCCTCTTTGACGACAACCGTGTACGAATACGACGTTTCGGACTTGAGGCCCTTGAACTGAACCTTGCCGGCGTCGCCGGTTTTCGCCTGCCGCCGTTCGCGTTTCTCGCCGGATGCGATCGTCGAGTACTTGATCTGAAGTTCGACGACGCGGTTGGCGATCGGTTGCCGTTGTGCGTCCAGGATGACCGTCTCGAGAACACCGGCCGGCAAATCCGCAGCTGGCGCGACCCTGTCCCGCGGAGGGCTGGCATTTCCGGTGCCCGCTCCCGCACCGGTGGGCGGGTGTCCCGCGGGCATGGCTTGGGGAGCCGCGGCTGAGGGGGCGGCGGACCCTGAAGGCGCGGGCGGCGCCTTCGAGGCTCCGGATGGCCCCTTGGGCTTTGCTGCCGGCGGAGCCTTAACAGGCGTTTTGGCGGCCGGGGGTTTCGGTGCGGAGCCAGCCGGCTGCGCGTCGGCCTGCGCCGAGGCGAGGCCGAACGCGGCGAGCAGCATGAAGGCGCGCAGTCGGATCACGAGGACTCCTCGGACAGCTTGGCACCACAGCGTTTGCAGAACACCGCGTCGGAGTCGTTGGGACTGTCGCACTCGGCGCAGGTGGTGCGGGAGTCGGGCTCTGAGTCCGGGGCTGTTTGCGCTGTTTGCTCGACTCTTTGCCGCTTCGCGGCGTCGTCTCGCTGCGACTTCGCCGCTGTTTGCTCCCCTCTTAGCGGCTTCGCCGCGTCGGGTCGCTGCCGCTGCGCGGCGGGTTTAACTTTGGTGTCTTCGGCGTTGGTCTCTGACCCGAGATCGGGTTCGGGTTCGGGCTCGGACGCTGTTTGCTCCCCTTTTTGGCGCTTCGCGCGGTCGGGTCGCTGCGGCTTCGCCGCGTGTCTGACTTCGGTGTCTTCGGCGTTGGGTTTGGTATCGGACTCGGTTTCGGGCTCGGCGCCGGGCGCGGTCCAGCCTTCGGACTCGCGCTTCTTCTTGTCGCGCTTCTTCTTCTTTTTGGGTTTCGTCGTCTGCTTGCCGAGCGCTTCGGCGAGGAGGGCTTCGGCTCGGGCTCGGGACTCGGTTTGGCTGCTGTCGAGTTCCTTGAGTAGGCTTTTGGCCTCGGCTCGGTAGCGCGCCTTGAGTTGGGTGTAGTCCTCGTCGGAGATCTTGCCGACGCTGCGCTCGTATTCGAGGTCCTTGAGGGCGCGCAGGACGGCGCGCTTCTGTTCCTCGGCGGCGGTTGGTACCGCGAGGCTGATGGCGTCTTCGAGGCTGAGTTCGGTGTCGCCCGTGAGCGCCTGAACCGATGCCCACAACATCGCGATGACGAGCAGCAGAGCGCCGCCGGCTAGTACGAGGACGGCGCTGCCGACGTCTGCCACGACGCCTAGGATGACCGCGGCGACGATCACGGGGATCGGAGACGCCCATCGATAGGCGTAGGCCTTGGTGAACCAGGCGTCGAGCTTGTCGCCGAAATCAGCCATGCAGGAAGCGTAGAAACCGCGGTGGACGGGATATCACCGAGCTAGCCGCGTCGTCGCCGTCGTCCACCCGCCACCAATACCCCGCCCAGTACCAATCCGACAAGCGGTGCACCGTACCACCACGGGCCGACACGCTGTCGGGCCTCCGCGTCTCGGCGGGCCAGGGCGCTCGGGCTGAGATTGGAGGTGCGTTCCGACGCACGTGGTGCCGTCCCCGCGAACGCGTCGGTGGGCGCCATGCCGAGCAGCATGGCGAACAATATTCCGCTGGCTGCGCCCGCGCCGACCCGGACATAACTCCACGCTGTGACTTCGGAGAAGCTCAACTCGGGGAAGAGGGAAATGCCTGCGCCGAGCATCATGAACAGCACGCCGGCCCAAATCCAAGACACCAAAGGATTGATATGGAACTGGAATGTTGCGCGTTTGGTTTGCGGGCTGACGGAGCCGACGATCACATACACGTCGTCGCGGAACGTGTGCAGCATCGCGACCTCTGTCGTCGGTGTGCCGCCCTTGGCGTAGATGAACTTGGCGGGATGCAGCACGCCGATGTCCTTGCCCTTTCGCTGGACCGTGACGTCGGCGAACACCATGCGCTTCTCGGTGTCGACCTCCATGCGCGTGCCGTTGTAGACGATGTTGTAGTCGCCCACCGCCTGGCCTTGGCCGGGGGTCATGCTGGCCTCGGTGTCGACGCCCCATGCGCGGCCCGTGAAGCCCAGAAAGATCAGCACGATGCCTAGATGCACCGTGTAGCCGCCGTAGCGGCGCCGATTGCGCTCGACCAGGTTGTACAGCGCGGACAGCACACCTTCCTGCTTGTTGCGCTGCCGAGCTTTCACGCCGCGGGCGAACTCCTGGACGATGACGGCGACGTTGAAGGCGCTGAGCGAGACGACCAACAGCGGCGCCAGCGCTCCGACCTGCTGCAGAACCGTCCCCAGAAACCCTGGATAAAACCGATCATTGGGCACGATCGCCGGAAAGCCGATCGCCTTGCCCAGGGCGAGGTGGGCGACGGCGGCCGCGGCCAGCGCGACCATCGGCGCGATGAACGCCTTCTTCATCGCAGCCGTGCTGGTTTTGCGCCAGCCGAACAACGGCGCGAGACCCATCAGCGCGAATACGAAGATGCCGGGTGCGGCGAGCCAGCGGTTGAAGAACGGAGGACCAACCGTCGCTGTTTCCTGCCAGATCCACTCGCTGATTTTGGGAAACAGCGTGGCGACGGCGATGAACGTCATCATGCCGAGCAGCGCCCAGTTGTTGAACACGAACATCGCCTCACGGCTGGCGGCGGCTTCGATGCGCGCCTTGCTCTTGATCATCGGGTAGCGCCAGATCATCAGCGCCGCGCACACGGCGACGATGAAGCCCATAAACCACACGAAGAAGATGCCGATATTGCTTTGGGCAAACGAGTGCACGCTGGCGATCAGCCCGGACCGCGTCAAAAACGTCCCGAAGATGGTCAGGAAGAACGTTAGACAAATCAGGAAAATATTCCATGTTTTCAACATGTTACGACGCTCCTGTATCATCGTAGAGTGGACGTAGGCACTGGCGGTGAACCACGGCAAGCACGCGGCGTTCTCGACCGGATCCCACGCCCAATAGCCGCCCCAGCCGAGCTCTTCGTAGGCCCACAGCATCCCGAGCGCGTTACCGATCGTGAGGAACAGCCAGGCGAACAGCATCCATTTGCGCACGGCGATGATCCACTCGCTGCCGAGCCGACCGGTGACGAGCGCCGCGATGCAAAACGCGAACGGGATCGAACACCCCACGAAGCCCGTGTACAGGCTTGGTGGATGGATAATCATGTAGAAATTGCGCAGCAGTGGGTTGAGTCCTTCGCCGTCCAGGCGCGCGCCGGCCATGTTGGTCGCGAACGGATTGGCCGCAAACAGCATCAAAATGGCGAAGAAACCGATGATCACCATCAGCGTGGCGATCACGTATGGCTGCAGCTCGCGATACTTTCCGCGCATCCAGCGCACGCAGGCCGTCACGTAGATCGACAGCAGAAACGACCACCACAGAAGCGATCCGTCCTGACCACCCCAAAGCGAGGCGAACAGATACGGCACGGTCATGGAGCGTTCGCTGTAGCGAGCGACGTAGCTCAGGCGAAAATCGTGCGTGACGAACGCATACGCGAGGATCAGCACGCCGAGCAGGATCAGCGCGCACGTGCCGTAGGCGGCTTGGCGCGCGCTCTTCAGCAGTTTCGGGTTGCCACGCCCCGCACCGATGCACACCGCAAACGTGTACGCAGCGGTGACGAGGACGGCATAGAGCACGCCGGTTCCGAATTCAGGCAGTGATTCCCACATAGGACTCGCGGAGCTTAGCCTGTTCGTGCACCGAGGGCGCGCACTGCGCGCGCATTCCCGCGCCGCGCGTCAGAAAGCCACGGGGGCGCGCGCCACCGCTCCGCACTGTTTGCGCAGTGGCTCCGAACCTATCGACTCAAGCCGAGACGATCGTTCCGACGTTCTCGCCGAGGCAAACGCGCTTGATGAAGCCGGGCGCCATCTTGAACACGCGTATAGGCAGGCCGTTTTCGCGGCATAGCGTCACCGCCGTGTCGTCCATTACGCCCAAATGGTCGTTGAGGAAACGATCGTAGCTTACTTTTTCGAGCATCGTCGCGTCGTCGTGGCGGCGTGGATCGCGGTCGTAGATGCCGTCGACCTTGGTCGCCTTGAACAAGCCATCGGCGCGGATCTCCATGGCGCGCAGCGCTGCTGCTGTGTCCGTCGAGAAGTACGGGTTGCCGGTACCAGCGCCGAAGATCACGATATTGCCGCGCTTGAGATGGCGGATCGCCCGGCGGCGAATGTACGGCTCGGCGATCTCGTTCATCTGGATCGCCGTCATCACGCGCGTCGGTGCGCCGCAGCGCTCAAGGGCATCCTGAAGGGCCAGCGAGTTGATGACCGTGGCCAGCATGCCCATGTAGTCGCTTTGCGCGCGATCCATGCCTTGGCTGGCACCTTTTAATCCGCGGAAAATATTGCCGCCGCCGACGACGATGCCGAGCTGCACGCCGGTCTTCAGGACCTCGGCAAGCTCTTCGGCGGTGTCCTTGAGCGTGGTCGTGTCGATGCCGAACCCGCCCTCGGTGCCGCACAGCGCCTCACCACTTAGCTTGATAACGATTCGCTTGTACGTAAGGTCGCTGTCGGTGGCCACGCCAAGGTCTTAGTCCTCGGGGCCGGGAAGTTCAATCGGTGCTGACGATCACGTCCCGGCCGACGTCAGAGCGCGCCGACGCCCCAGCGCCCACAGCGCGATGAGCACGGCCGTAAGCGTCATCGAAACCGGCAGGTTTCCGATCGTTTCACGTGTGCCTTCAGCCACGATGAAGCGCCACTTTTCGGCGTCGGAGGCTTTGGTCGAAGCCGCCGTAAACACGACCATCCAGCCGAGGCAGGCCGCCACGATGCCCGCGAGCGCTGTGCAGGCAGCGAACGCCAAGACCAGCGGCGCCAGGTGGTGACGACCTTTGGTCAGCCACTCGGTGACGCCCAGAATACCGCCGAACAGGGCCAGCGCGATGTAGAAGTACGCGCCAAATCCGAGCTCGAGGAGGCTGGTCAGCGCCCAGATGCTGGTCGCGCCTAGCAGTGTCACGACCAGCAGCCCAGCCGCGCCGGCGGCGCTGAGCAGCCGGACGGCCAGGGGCGGCTTTTGGGTGGCGAGCACGCCCGCGGCGAAGTCCTCAAGCGCTTCGGCGAGCTGAACGGCGGTGGCAAACCGATCCGCTGGCGCCGGCGCCATGGCTCGTTCCACGATGGCTAGCAGTCCGGCGGGCAGATTGGGATCGTGATGGCTCACCGGCTGACACGCTGCTTGAGTCGCGGCGCTGACAACGTCCGCGGCGGTGTTGCCCGCGTACGGCGCCGTGCCAGTGAGCACGTGGTAGAGCATCGCGCCCACGGCGAACACGTCAGTGCGCTCGTCGATCGCGTGGACGTCGCCGCGCGCTTGCTCGGGCGCCATGTAGGCGGGCGTTCCCATCACCGCCCCGAGCTGGGTTTGTTGGCTGCCCTCGGCGATGCGGTCGAGCACTTCGGAGCCATGCGAGCTGTCGAGTCCGCGGACCTTAGCGATCCCCCAGTCCAACAGCACCGTTTCACCGTGTTTACCCAGGATCACGTTCTCGGGCTTGATGTCGCGGTGGACGACGCCGTGGGAGTGCGCGAACCCGACGGTGCGCGCGACGCTGGTTACGGCGGCGATCAGCTTCAGCCGGTCGGTGCGGCCTTTGGTCTCGACGATGGCGTCGGCGAGCGTCTTGCCGACGACCTGCCGCATGGCGTAGTAGGGCGCGCCGTCGCTGCGGAGCCCGCGAGCGTAGACCGCGGGCACGCCGGGGTGCTCGAGATTTGCGGTCACGAGAGATTCTATGTTGAAACGAGCGATCAGCCCAGGAGAGACGAGCTTGAGCTCTTTGACGGCGACCAGGCGGCCAAACTGTTGGTCCTGAGCGCTAACAACCCGTCCCATGCCGCCCTCGCCGAGCACGTGCTGAGCGACGAAGCGCGCCTCGTCGGCCGGCGGCGGGGTGGGCGGCGCGCCCTGGGCCGGAACCTCGTCGGAAAAATGAGCAATCGTTTCGGCGATGCCGAGCGCCCCTCCGTGGTCGTCTGTCGCTACGGTGCCGCCGGAACCTTGAGCCATGAGCCCCCTTTGTAGCGAAGTGTACCTTATCGGTTCGGGTTGGCGGCCACGCACGCCCCCGCTCCTCGCTGGCAGGCAGCTGGGCTCCGTAGTAAGTCGAGTCGGCATGGTTCGGACGCCCCGATTCGCCCAGCTGCTTCCGGCGGCGCTGCTCTTGACCGTGGCCGCGGCGATCGGTGGCTGCTCCGGTTGCGATGAGGACGCCGTCAAGAAGCCGACCGCCGCCTCCGGGAAGCTGCCAGGTGGGCTAACGCCAGAGCTCGCGGCCAAGCCGCTCGCCAAGGTCGGCGACCGTGTGATCACGCTGGGCGAATACGCCGCGGCGATCGAGCGCATGGATCAGTTCGAGCGCCTGCGCTACCAGTCGCCGGAACGGCGTAAGCTGCTTTTAGAAGAAATGATCAAGGTCGAGCTGCTCGCGAACGAGGCGCGCAAGCGTGGCCTAGACAAGCAGCCGAAGACCAAAGCCCGGCTACGGATCTTGCTGCGAGACGAACTGCTCAAGGACGCCCGGAGCAAAGTACCGGGACCCAGCGAGCTGTCCGAGGCAGAGGTGCGCAAGTACTACGACAGCCACCGCGACGAATTCCGTGAGCCCGAACGGCGGCGCGTTTCGCACATCGTGGTCAAGGACGAAGCGACCGCCAAGCGCGTGCTCGAGGAAGCGAAGAAAGCGAGCGCGGCCGCGTGGGGCAAGCTGGTCGCTGAGCATTCTCTCGACAAACCGCCGACCGCGACCGCTTCGGCGCCGCTCGAGCTCGCCGGTGACCTAGGCATCGTCAGCGCGCCGGGCAGCAAAAAGGGCGAGAACCCGAAGATCCCGGAGGCCGTGCGGGCGGCGGTCTTCAAGATCGCTAAAATCGGTGACGTTTACTCAGAGGTCGTCGCCGCCGACGGCAAGTTTCACCTCGTGCGAATGACCGGCAAGACCGAAGCGCGCGACCGGACGTACTCCGAGGCGGAGCGCACGATCCGCGTTGCGCTGGTGCAAGCCAAGATCGCCGAGGCGGAGCGCAAGCTCGAAGCCGACCTGCGAAAGAAATACAAAGTCGTCGTGGACGACGCAGCCCTGAGTCGCGTGAAGGTGCCCGCGCTGGGCAGCGCCGTGCCGAGCAGCTCCGCCGGCTCCACACCGGCGAGCCCGGCGCCGAGCGCATCGAAGTGACCGAATCGGTCCAAATCGGCCGAGGACGGACCTTGCCCCGGGCGGAGGTGGCTGACTGGCGATGGCAACTCCGGCACGCGGTTCGATCGACCGATCAGCTGGCCAGCGTGCTCGACCTGACCCCCGCCGAGATCGCCGGTGCGCGCGCCGCTGAGGCGGCCGGCTTTCCGTTTTCGATCACGCCCTACTACCTGAGCCTGTGCGACGCCCAGAACCCGGACTGTCCGATCCGGCGTCAGGTCGTGCCGACGGATTCCGAGATGGAAACCGCGCCCGGAGACATGCGCGACCCGCTCGGCGAGGAAGCGCACGAAGTCGCTCCGAACCTGGTGCGGCGTTACCCCGACCGCGCGCTCTTGTTCACCACCGATCGGTGCGCGGTGTACTGCCGGTTTTGCACCCGCAGCCGCATCGTCGGCAACGGCGGCGGGGCTCGGTCGGCGTCCGATCTGGCGCCGGCGCTTGCGTATCTGCGCGCCCAGCCGGAGGTTCGCGATGTCATCTTGAGCGGAGGCGACCCGCTAGCGATGGCCACCGAGCGATTGGTGAGCATCGTGAAAGCGGTCCGTGACGTGCCGAGCGTGGAGACGATTCGCCTGGCCACCCGCGTTCCGGTAGCGCTGCCTCAGCGGATCCAGCCGGAGCTGCTCGCCGCGCTGCGCCCGCTGCACCCGCTGTGGGTCATGACCCACTTCAATCACCCTAATGAGCTGACCTCCGAGGCGGGTCGCGCGCTCGAACTCCTAGCCGACCACGGCTTTCCGGTGATGAACCATACGGTGCTGCTTCGGGGCGTGAACGACGACGCCGAGACGCTCGCGACGCTGTTTCGCGGGCTGGTTCGCCACCGGGCGCGACCCTATTACCTTCTTCAAGCCGACCCCGTGCGGGGAACCGGCCATCTTCGCACGTCCGTTCAAACCGGGCTCGACCTGATGGATCAGCTCCAAGGCCACGTCAGCGGAATCGCCGTGCCTCGCTACATCATCGATACTCCCGGCGGCCTAGGCAAGGTCGCGTTGGCGCCCGAGCGCGTTGTTTCACGCCACGGCGGGGTCACCCGCGTGCGGACGCACCGTGGGATCGAGGTCGACTACCTGGATCCACCGGATTCGGCTGAATGACGCGCCTACGTTGGGCCTGACGCTGCCCGGCGACCGTGTTAGCTCCGCGCAGCGAGAAGTGAGCGCATCGTGCGCAATTGGAGTGACATGGCAGACCCAACCGATCCCCTTCAGAAGCTCGACCAACTCAACCAGCAAGCCATGCTCGGCGGGGGCCAGAGGCGCATCGACAAGCAGCATGCTGGCGGCAAGCTGACGGCCCGCGAACGCATCGAGCTGTTCCTCGACTCGGGCAGCTTCGTCGAGCTGGACCGACTCGTAACCCACCGCTGCACAGACTTCGGAATGGAGCAGCATAAGATCCCCGGTGATGGCGTCGTGACCGGTCACGGCACCGTCGACGGTCGCCGTGTCTTCGTATTCGCCCAGGACTTCACGGTCTTTGGCGGTTCGCTCAGCGGCGCGTACGCATCGAAGATCTGTAAGGTCATGGATCACGCGCTGAAGGTGGGCGCTCCCGTGATCGGACTGAACGACTCCGGCGGTGCTCGGATCCAGGAGGGCGTCGAGTCGCTAGCCGGTTATGCGGACATCTTCTTGCGCAATACGCTGGCGAGCGGGGTCATTCCCCAGCTGAGCGCGATCATGGGTCCGTGCGCCGGCGGTGCGGTGTACTCCCCCGCGATCACGGATTTCATCCTGATGGTCGAGGGCACGAGCTACATGTTCATCACCGGCCCGGATGTCATCAAGACGGTGACGCACGAGGACGTGACTAAGGAAGAGCTTGGCGGCGCGTCATCTCATGCTGCCAAGAGCGGCGTCTGCCACTTCACGGCTCCGGACGACAAGGCTTGCATCGCTCAGCTGCGCGAGCTGTTAAGTTTTCTCCCGAGTAATAATACCGAGGACCCACCGCGCGCGAACTGTACGGATCCGGCAGACCGCGAGGTACCGGAACTCGACACGATGGTGCCGGTGGAAAGCAACAAGCCCTACGACATGCGAAACGTGGTTTCCGCTGTCGTCGACGATGGCCATTTCTTCGAAGTGCACGAGCAATACGCCAAAAACATGCTGGTCGGTTTCGCGCGTATCGACGGTCGACCGATCGGTGTGGTGGCCAACCAGCCAGCGATGCTGGCCGGCGTCTTAGACATCGATGCCAGCATCAAAGCGGCGCGCTTCGTGCGGTTCTGTGACTGCTTCAACATCCCGATCGTGACGTGGGTCGACGTCCCCGGTTTTCTGCCCGGCGTCGAGCAGGAGCACCGCGGGATCATCACGCACGGCGCGAAGTTGCTGTACGCGTTCTGTGAGGCGACGGTCCCGAAGCTCACCGTGATTACGCGCAAGGCATACGGCGGCGCCTACGACGTGATGAGCAGCAAGCACATCCGCGGCGACGTGAACCTTGCGTTCCCGAATGCCGAAATCGCGGTGATGGGTCCCGATGGCGCGGTCAACATCGTGTACCGCAAGGCGATCGAAGAGGCGGAAGACAAGGAGGCTGCGCGCGCAGCGTTCGTGAAGGAGTATCGCGAGAAGTTCGCCAACCCGTACAAGGCTGCGGAACTCGGCTTCGTCGACGAGGTGATTCAGCCGCGGCAGCTTCGCCGGCGGCTCGCAACATCTTTGGACATGCTGGCGAACAAGCGCTCTGACAACCCGCGCAAGAAGCACGGCAATCTACCGCTGTAAGCTACTCGTCCGCGCTCGACTCCTCGGCGCTGTCCGTGGTGCCGGAGCCGTCCTCGAACTCGTCGTCGCCGCTGCTCGAGCCGACGACCATGCCGAGCAGCAGCGCAAACAATACGAACGCGGCGGCGCCGATCATGATCAAGCCACGGTTCCGAGCACTCGCGTCGAAGTCGGCCTGAGCGAGCCGAAACTTCCGCGCCTCCGCCGCCGCGCGCTCGACGCTCGCATCGTGACCGCGCAGGGTCGCCAGGGCTTCTTCCGGAATGGGGATCTCGCCAGGCGAGGCTAGAATCGCGCGGCCGGCTTCCGCGAGCGCAGCCGCTCGGGCTTGTTCTGCCTCGTTCACGCCCGCCTCGCGGACGCCGAGCTGTCCGCCAAAGCGATGGTCGATCTCCGTGCGCATCGCCTGCAGACGCTTCAGCTCCGCGTCGTGTGCAACCACGTCTGCCTGCGCGGCCTTGTACGGCTCTTGAGCCTCCCGCGCGACCCCTTCGAGCCGCGCTACCTCGGGCTGCATCGCGGTGCCACGCTGCTGCAGCATCTGAGCCTTTTGCGCTAGTTCAGGCGGTAGCGCGGCGCCTTTGGCCTGGTGGGTCGCGGCCTGCTGTTGGAGGGCGCGCAGCTCGATGGAAACGCGCTTGAGCTGCGCCGCCGCACGAGCCGCTTCGTGCTGGGCGGCGTCAGCGGCTGCTTTGATGGGCTGCATGCGCTGGCGCGCGTCGGCTTGGGCAGCTTTTTGGTTGGTAATCTGCTGATCGATGACGCCGGCTTGCTGGGCGTACTCGGCGTTGGCGCCCTTGAGCGCCTGCGCGCGTTCTTCGATCACCTGCTCGGCGATGACGACCTGCTGCAGGGCGCGCTCCATGCGGGAGTCGGACTCCAAGGCTGCGCGCAGGTCCTCGACCATCGTGATGAGTTGTTCATCTCGGCGGCGCTCGCTTTCGGCAAGCCGCTCGTCAGCCTGGGTGACCTGTGTCTTGAGAGGGCCTTGGCGTCGCAAGACACTGATCGCGTAGCCCGGATAGTCGTACCAAGCACTCGGCCGTTCGGCGTATCCCGATGCGATGCGCACTTCGACGGCATCGACGTGCGGCTCGGGGGGCGTAACGCCGCTGGGCCAGTTGTCCGGCGGGGGGCCGCTCGACGCGCTCGGAGACGATCCCGAGCTAACCGCCACACCTGCGCCTCGGTTGAAGCCGTCGAGCTCGAGACCGCTGCCGCCAGACCCGTAGTCACCGTCGAGGTCGTCCGCGTCGAACGTGCCGGCGCCGAAGTAGGCAGCAGGGTCGCTCGTGTTGGATCCGCCGCCTAGCTGTACGTCGCCGATCTCGTCCGAGCCGAAGCTTCCGCTGCCGTAGAGCGCGTCGGGGCCCGATACTTGGTTGCCGGCGAGCTGCACGTCGCCGATCGAGTCTTCATCGAAGCTGCCGCTGCCGAAGAGCGCGTCCGCGCCGGAGGCGTGGTTGCTGGCGAGCTGTACGTCGCCGATCGAGTTCTCGTCAAAGCTGCCGCTGCCGAAATAGTCCGCCGGATCACCGCCCGCCGACGAGGGTGAAGCCGGTCCGCTGGAGTGGCTGACAGGCGGCGCGCTGGACATCGGGCGGGGCCCGGGCAGGCCGCCCGGGAGATCGAGGTCCGGGACCTGGACCGGCATCGCAGTTTGACCGCCGGGCGTTATCGGTGCCGAAGCCTGCGGGGTGCCCGCCGGCGGATCCAGCAGATGGGTTTGCGCAGGAGCCTCCGGCCGCATCGGAGCTGTCGCCTTCATTTCCTCGGCGGCCTCTGAAGCAACCTCGAACTTGGGCGCTGCGAAGTAGTTATCGTCCCCCAGGCCGGTGGGACGGGCCTGGGCTGGGCGCGGGCCGGGAGCGGGCGGTCGTCCGTCTTTCGGTCCGTTATCCCCGCTCATTGCGCCACAGCGTAGCGCCTTCCCGGGATAAACGTCGACCCAGGGTTTACAACGCTCTGCCGGTGGTTTAGTTGAAGCGTATCAGGAGGCCCCACGCCTCCTTTGTGGGTCGCCAACAGCGCAGCTCGAACTCCGCCAGGTCCGGAAGGAAGCAACGGTAGAGAAAAGCGGGTGTGGCGGCCCTTCCCGTTTGTCAGCCCGTCCTGTTTGTATGGCGCAACAAAGCGTCGGTTCGCGTGGCGCTACGACAGCGCGAGGTCCTGGACGGCGAGCAGTTCGGTGACGAGCCGCACGCGACCGGCGACGTCCAGCTTTTCCAGGACGCGCTGCTGCTCCTCGCTGTCGATCAGCAGGTGAGCCGCGCATTGATCGGCGAGGTCGCCAGGCGCGCTCGGCAGGGGTTCAGGCATGCGAAGCCGCGCACCGTTCTGCGCCAGCCGGGTCGCGGACCGCCCTGCGATGTGGATGAGCGCCGTGACATCCCCGGCGGATACCGAGGATCGAGTGACGGGCAGCCTGTGGGCCCGCGCTCGACGATAGGGAGGCTCAAACGGCAGCTCTTCGAGCCGGGCGCGATACCTCCCCGCCAAGCTGATGTTGAAGCGACCGTCCGGTAGCGGCGAAGCTTCCACCACTTCACCGACGCCGGCGATCGGGTGTACGGGTGGCGTGTCGCCTTCTGGCTTGTCGGTCGCGAGTTGCGCTAACGCGATGAACAGATTGTTAGTGAGGGCATCGCGCGTCATCGCTCGATAGCGCGGTTCGAAAATGTGAAGCGGCAGCGTCGTGCCTGGGAGCAGCACGACGCGCGGCAGCGGAAAGACCGCCACGATAGGTGGGTCGTCGTCAGCCCTCATACTCCATACAGTTCTATGGCCGCTCCGTTGTGCGCCAAGGGGGCATCTGTGCCGAGGTACAATAGGGTTGCGGCGACGTCCGCCGGCGTCATACGTGCAGCAAAGCCACTTCCGGCCAGCATCTGCGTGTCCACGGAGCCCGGAAGCACGGACGCGGCCATCAAGCCGCTATCGGAGAGCTCCTCTGCTACACACTTGACGAAGCCGAGCAGTGCCCATTTGGAGGCGTTGTAGGCGGCCTGGTTCGCTGTACCCAGCGTGGCTGAGATGCTGCCGACGAACAGGAGTCGGCCGCTCTTACGCTCGAGCATGGCCGGCAGCAGCGCCCGCGTCATCGCCAGCGGGGCGTGTACGTTCACCTGCATGTGGTGGTCCCAGCTGGCGTCGGTGAGCTCCGTGACGGCGGCCCGTTCGATCGTCGCGGCGTTGTGCACCATGACGTCAGGCGCGTCTTCGCTCAGATCCTCGGCGACGCGCTGGACGGCGGAGCGGGATGCCAGATCGCACTCGAGCAAGCCGACGTTGCCAGTGATGTCCCGGATCAGTCCGACGGTTTCCTCGTGACCCGGTGACGGGCGACCGATCAGGGTGACTCGGAAGTCGCGCCGCGCGAACGCGATAGCCGTCGCGCGGCCGATCCCGCGGCTTGCACCGGAGACGGCGACGTGCCTCATTCGCCGCCGCTCCCCAAGGCTAGCGCGAGGCGCGACTCGCCGTCCGAAGACGCGAGCGTGCCGTCGGACGCAGTCGTGACCACCACAGCGGTGTGTTCATGCTCGCCGCGCGCTGCGAAACACGTGTGGCGCATCGAGAGCCGGCAGAACGCGCCGCGCGCTCCGGCTAGCTGCATGAGGTATCCAACCACTCTCGGCGCGATCGCCTCCTGAAGCGTTAGCCGCGCTGCGCTCGCTCGCAACAGCTGCGCGACCGTACCCAGTCCTAGAAGGCAGTCACCCGGATCGTAGGCGATGTCCGCGGAGCCCAAAGCCGGCAGAAGATGATGAGGACACATCGTGGCTGCGCGGAGACCGGTCAAGACCACAATGCCCGAGTCGGTCACGTCCGATCTTCCGGCGGCGATGATCGCCGCCGGATCATCGGCGTATCCGGCTAGTAATTCATACTCATAGGCGTCGACTACCCGTTTGGGCGTGCCGTTCAGTTCCGCGTCTTCGATACCAAGCGCGCCGAGGAACGCCGCGATTGCTGCTTCGGCGCGCTGTCGATCGATGCTCATGGACACGCGCTAGTTGAGCAGGTTTCGCTCGCCGACCGGGCGGCGGACTTCGATGTCGCTGCTCAGTTCGTGAAAATAGACGGAGTCGGCGTCGCCGTGGCGCCACGTCAACCAGACGACACGCCCCTCGATTTGACCGTAGAAGCGAATTAAGCCCTGACTTGCGTCTTTCACGACCGCCCCGAGCGCTTCGACGCTGTTCCACCCGCGTTCGTATTCATGCACCAACCGCCGCAGGTGGGTCTTGAGTGACGCGAGGTCGTCGCTATCCTCGGGGCCGTCGTCGAGATCGTCGGGGACTTCGCCCATCGCCTCAGCCAGCTGGGAAATACCAGCCTGAATCCGGCGGTATTGCGCCATTTGGCTGGTCACGATGGGTCGGATCTGTTGGAGCAGGTCGCTGACCTGTTCGACCGTGTAGATGCGTTGACTCGCCACCGCCGCGCTCAGTCTAGACGCCACACCAGGCGGGCGGCCCGCGGTACGTCATCCGCTTCCTGAATGACTTCACACTTGCTGCAGCCGTTTCGAAAGCGACGTTTGTCCTCGCAGCTTCCACACCCGGTCAGTAAGTTCTTGGTCGCTTCCAACTCGTCCGCCAGGCGCGACAGTACCTCGATCCGGCGGTTAATGGCGACGACCTGTTCGTCGAGGCGAGATTTTAGCGCATCGGATGCTTCGGCCCCGGTCGAGTAGCTCTGCCTTAGGTCCAACAGGGCGCGGATGTCGTCGATCGACCAATCGGCGGCACGCAGCTCGGTAATCAAGTGCAGGCGGTCGAGCTCCGCTCGAGGAAACAGCCGGTGGCCGCCCTCGCTTCGGCTGGTCGGCTCGATGAGTCCGGCCTCCTCGTAGAACCGCACCGTACGTAGCGTGTTGCCGCTCGCGCGCGCCATGTCCCCAGTCGACAGAAGTCCCTTGGCCCGTTTAGGGAGGGTTTCTGGGGCGCCTGTATCGGAGGTGTCGGTCAATCGCTTCGGCCCCGTACCAAAAAGTCTATGGAGTGACGGTCGACCGGTCAAGGCGCGCCCAGAGCCGCTATCCGCCAGCGGCGTCTAGATTGGCGGCGTCAAGCGCTCCGTCGGTGGCTGGTGCGTCAGTTCCAGCATCAGGAATGGGTAGCTCCCGGCATTGCAGCTGCCAAATCGACGCAACGCACCGCGCTTCGGGGACCTCTGGTGCCGTGCAGCTGTCGGCGAAGTCGCCGTTTAGCGCGCAGACCTGGTCTTCGGCCGGACAATGAGCGGGCTTGCCGTCGACCTCCAGATCGGGCGCGCTGGCGCGCTCTGCGAGCGTTTTACAGCCGATCGGCACCGCAATGGCCGACCCGGGCGTGCCGGTTGTCGGCTGCGGCTCCGGGTCGGGAGTGCATGCCCAGCATAGGCAGGCGAAGCCGATCGCGAACCGAGGCGCTTTCAAAATATCGTCCACATCGTGATGACGATCTTGGTGAGAAAGAAGTCGGCGATCAAGATGGTGATCGATATCACGACGACGGTGCGTGTCGTGCTGTCCCCGACGCCGGCGGTTCCTCCCCGCGTGATCATCCCGAAGTGACATCCAACCAGCGCGATGATCGCACCGAAGAAGGGCGTCTTGAACAACCCGCTGATGAAGTCCTGCATCTTGACCGTGCCGAGGGCGCTGCGCAAAAAGAAGCTCGCCGGGATGCCGAACTGCACGTCCGTGATGAACATCGCGCCTCCAAACCCCAGCACCAGGGCGAAGCTTGCCAGGATCGGCATCACGATGATCGAAGCTGCCAGCCGAGGCCAGACGAGCTTCTTGTACGGATCGGCTCCCAACGCGCGCACCGCATCGAGCTGTTCGGTGACCGCCATCGATCCCAATTCCGCCGCCATGCCGGCCCCGATCCGACCCCCGACGATCACGGCGGTGAGCGTGGGCGCGAGTTCCCGAGAGAAGCTCAGTGCCACCACGCGGCCCGTGTACTCCATTCCGCCGAACTTGCGCAGGCCGAACGCGAACTGCACCGCCATCACCATGCCGATGAACACGCTGGTGACGACCACGATGCCCATCGAAGCAACGCCCAGCTGATCGATCTGCCGTAGCGTCGAGCGAATCTCGAACGGCCGCGCGAAGATCACCTTCACCGTTCCCACGGTCATCGACGCGACCTGGCCGAAGTGGAATAGCAGCCCGGAGAGTCGATCCCATACGCGCTCGAACAGGCCGGGCTCCGGGAGCGGCGCGGCGCTCAGCGAGATCCGCGAGGGCGGCGGCTCTTCATCATCGCCGGAGTCGAACGAGCTGGATGAGGTCGCCATGGCCCTTCACTCGATCGTAGCGAAACCACGCACGAACGCATCGAAGCTCGAGCGCGACCCCGTGCCCGCGTCGGTGTCGGCGATGTAGAGG
>JAUIKB010000803.1 GCA_030430975.1 Polyangia bacterium | reverse complement strand
GCCGTCGCAGTCGTCGTCGACGCCGTTGCAGGTCTCGGGCATCGGGCAGCAGACCGGATCGCCGAAGCCTTCGTCGGTCTCGCCGTTGCAGTTATCGTCCGCACCGTTGCACTGCTCGCCGGGGTCGGGACACAGCCACTGATTGCGGTTGGTCACGCCGCTCGCGGCCACACACGGGAGATCCGCTGGATCGCCGCTGGTTGCATAATTGGCTAGGCACGTGGCCCGAGCGCTAGAGCAACAGTCCGAGCGCAAGTTGCAAAACTTCTGGTAGCCCTCGTCCGCGCAGCCGTTGCAGTTGTCGTCGCCGTTGTTGCAAACCTCGGGACGGATGCCCGCCGTAACAATGCGCGACAGCGCGATGCTGAGCTCGGCCTCGTTGCTCGCGATCTCAGCGGTGGCTGAACCGTTGGCCAAGCCGTCATCACCCCGGTCGGCGATCAGATTCGTATCGGCGATCGAGCCGCCGATGAAGTTGATGACGCTGGTTCGAACGTTGAACGTATTGCCCCCGACCGTGACACCGTTAAACAGGCTGGCGGCGGCATCAGCCGCTTGGTTGCCGGCGGTGTCACAACTCTCGACGCCGTCGGTGAGTAGGATCACATTTACCGACCGACACGGTCGGTCGTTGGTGCCAAGCGGAGTCGTGTACGTTACGCCACCGTCGGGATCCGTCCACTGCGTTTCGAAATACCGCTTCATGTCTCGAAGGGCGCCGTTGAGCGGAGTGAACCCGAATGCGGGACCGTTCGCTGCGGGGTTGTTGACCTCTTTATTTCCGGTGCAGTTATTATCGACCCAGTCGAGGATCTCCGAGACGTTGCTCGGGTTCGGAGCGGGGTCCCAGTGGTTGTCGATCTGCAGCGGTACCAGAATGCGCGCACCGCGCCGGTTGGCGCCGGTTCCAGGCCCGCACCCAGCACATCCGCCGGTCTCGGCATTGTAGCACTGCATGATGCACTCATTCGACTGACCCGAGCTGCCGTAGCAGTTGCTGGTGCAGTTCGTCATCAAGCGCGCGAATTGCGCCAAGCCGAAGTTGACCTCGCTGAACGCGCGGACGGTTTCTCGCACCGCGCATTTGGCGTGGCCCATGCGCGTGTCCGGATACCCAGCGCAGGACGGAGTTGAACCGACCGGGGCGATCATCGATCCCGACGAGTCGACCACGATCATGAAGTAAGGCTTGGAAGGTGCCGGCCAATCGGATGGGTCAGACGACAGACACTCTGCTGGCTCTTGCGCCAGAGCGCTGGCGGAACCCATCAGGCAGGCGCTGAGCGCCGCCAGTTCAATAAGGCGTCTTCGGATGGCGGGCATGTCGTCCTTTTTTGCGTTCGCCCGCAACTCCGGTGTCGGAGCGCGGCGCACTGCTAAAAGCATACCAAATATTGCCGCGAACGGCACCAACCGGCTGCGGGGCCAGTCCAGGTGTAGGCAGCTGTCCACAACCTCGGCTGCCAGCGGTGGCCTGGCCGACGCAGTCGGCTCGCGCCGCGTTGATTCCTCGTGCTAAAACTACGCGACGCCTCCAGCGGATTCTTTCGCTGTCCTAGGAACACATGAGCCCCGTTAAACGTACAGCTGCGCGCTTTGTCGGGTCCCAGATGGGTAAGTACCTGGTGGGTGCTCGACTCGCAGCCGGCGGCACGGCGTCCGTGTACCTCGCGCGCTTGAGCGGGCCACACAATTTTGAGCGCTTGGTCGCGCTCAAGATCATTCACGAGCATCTGTCCGAAGAACAAGAGTTCGTGGACATGTTTCTGGACGAGGCGAACCTCGCGTCGCGTCTCTCGCATCCCAACATCGTCCACGTTTACGAGCTGGCCCAAGAGGAAGGCACGCTCTTCATGGCGATGGAATACCTGCACGGTCAGCCGCTCTCGCAGCTCTACAAGCGAGCTAATGAGCGCGGCGTGAAGGTGCCCCACGACGTGGGTGCCTGGAGCGGTGCCGGAGCCGCCCACGGCCTGCATCACGCTCACGAGCTTCGGGACGATATGGGGACGCCGCTGGGCCTGGTGCATCGAGACGTCAGTCCGCAGAACATCTTCATCACCTACGACGGTCAGGTGAAGGTCGTCGACTTCGGAATCGCTCGCGCGGAGGGGCGCATCGCCAAAACGGCCGTGGGCCAGATCAAGGGCAAGTTCAGCTACATGGCGCCCGAACAAGCGTTGGGGCACGCCTACGATCATCGCTCCGACTTGTTCGCGCTCGGGGCCACCTTGTACGAAGTCGCGGTCGGGGCGCGGCTCTTCAAAGGCGAAGACGAGATCGACACGCTTCGCCGTGTCGTCGCGGCGGACGTGCCCGACCCCAGGATTGCCATTCCGGACTTCCCAGACGAACTCGATAAGGCGTTCCGGCGAGCGCTCGTGGCCGATCCCGACAAGCGCTACGCGACGGCTGAGGAGATGGGGCGCGAGCTGGACGAGTTTGTCGAAGCGACTGGGGCGCGGGACCAACGTGAGCGCATCGTCGCGTTGATGGGCGACCTGTTCGGCGACGAGAGGGTCAAACAAGAAGCTGCCGTTCAGGAACTGCGACGTCAAGCTTCCGAGGGAACGAGCGAAGGTCAGGAAGTAGCTGCGGAACAGCCGACCCTTGTCGGAACGGAGTCACCTCTAACGCCCCGACGCAAGGTCTCGCCCACCGCGGTGATCGGCGGTGTTGTCGGGCTGGGCGCGATCATCGGAATTCTCGGGTACTCGCTAAAGTCGGGTAACGATTCGAACACGGCGCCGGTTGCGGCCGCCACGGCACCGAAGTCGACAGTGGTCCTAGATGTCACCTGGAAACCAGACGTGCCGGCAAACGTCCAGGTGGACGGTCGTACGATCACGGAGCGTCCGGCGACGATAACGCTCAAGCGGTCAGGTGTTCCGGTCGAGGTGAAGATCACGGCCGAGGGGTACGAGTCCGCGGATTTGCGTCTGCTTCCGAACCGCGATCAGTCGGTCGTGATCCCGCTCACGCTCGTGCATCAACAGCCGGTAGCGGGCGCTCAGCCGGATCCGGCTCCGACCACTAAAAAGCCCCCAGACGAAACGCCCAAGTCGTCACGACCCTCCGCTCCGCGGCCCGCGACCAAAAAGAAGGTCAAGCAGGGCGGCGGCGTGATCGATGACAACCCGTTCGACTGACCGTCGACGTCCAGGTCAAAACCGGCGAAAAAAAACGGTTCTTTACGTCTCTATGGATGTCATTGATCATCCGACGACATGCGAGGTTCCGAAAGCGCCGCTCGGCTGACCGCCTTGACCCTGGTGGCAGCGACTCAGGTTTTCGTTTCAGGCTCAGCGCACGCGAAAGGCGCATCTGCGGACTGCACCGATGCCAGTCGCGAGTGCGCTAAGGCCGCATACGACGCCGGGGTGGAAGCCTTCAAACAAGGCACCTACGATCAGGCTCTTGAGCGGTTCAAGCATGCCTACTCTGTCAAGGCTCACCCCTCCGTCACGTTCAATCTGGCGCTGGCTGAGGAGAAGAACGATTTGGTGCTGGAGGCGCTCAAGCACCTGGATGAAGCGTCCGCATCGCCTGATGCCAAGACCAAGTTGAAGGAGCAAATCGCGACCGAACGCGAGAGAGTTCAGCGGCAGCTTGCAACGGTGATCGTCGAAGTGAGCTCAGGCAAAGACGTCGTTCTAGAAGTGGGATCGCTCTCGGCGACGGGTCTGGATGCACAGGT
>JAUIKB010000802.1 GCA_030430975.1 Polyangia bacterium | reverse complement strand
TTGGTGGGTCCGGTGAGACGATTCTTTTGATGCCGGCGTCAGCAAACGCTGACAACGATCCGTGCAACTGGTCGGAGACGACGCTCGACAGCCTCGACTCTGCCATCTTGTTTGTTCACGCGTCGTGGAGTGCGCCAAGCCGCGTTGCGGCGCCTCAAACGTCTGCTGGCGGACGATCCGCAAGCGATTGAGCTGCTTGTGACCGATACGGATGAACTCTCGCACAAACTGCGAGAGGACCTCGAAGAACTGCACGGATGGGGTGAGATGTTCTGGATCCGAAACGGCGTTATCGTCGCGGCGATTCGGCGGCCCGGCGACCTGCCCGACTTGGCGGATGAGGTGCACAAGAATAACGATCTTCTGTTGCGTCAAGAAACGTAACGAATCCGTGGGCCACGCCACCAGCTAAGCGGCCCCGACCGCGGCACGCACCGCCGCCACAACCGCCGCGAGATCCGTTTCCACATCCCGGTTCGTGAACCGCAAATCCTGTAGGGGTGGCCCACAGAACCCGACCACAAACTCAGCCGTCGACGCGCCACAATCCTTGGTGCAACGCTCGGTGCAACCTGGTGCGCGGTACACCGTGGGCGCGTTGCTGCCATGGACGCTACGCTGCCCGTATGAAGTTGGGGTTGGTACTCGGCGCCGTCACGATGGCGACGCTGGTGATCCGAATGGCCGAAGCTGGACAATGCAACCCGGCTTTCTGCCCGCCGGGGGACGGCGGTATCCCATGTTGTGTCAGCCCGGACGGCAACGAGTGCGGTTTTAGAAAATCTCAGGGGATGTGCGTCGGGAGTGGCGTTGGCGGTCCCGATGCCGGCGACGCAAGTGGGCCGGACGCCAGCCGCCCGGACGCGGGTAACGCAGGCAGCGCAGATTCCGGGTACGACAGCGCTGCTGAGGCGGGCTTGGCCGGCGGACCTGGCGATGCTGGCATGCCAGACGCATCCGCCGCTGGCGGTTCAGGATCCGATACGTCAGACGGCAGCGCCGGGACCGGAGGCGGCGCAGGACTGGTCGATGCGGACAGCGGAGGCGGGCAACCAGGCAGCTCGCTAGCGAAACCCAACAAGCAGCAAATCGACTCGAACTCGAGCTGCGGGTGCAGGACGGTTGGCTCCGGAAGCGACGCCCCCGACCCTCTTTGGCTCCTTCTGTTGCTCGGCGTCCGGTTCGTCCGACCGACGCATGTCGGCGCTTAGCGTCCCACCCAGCCGCGCGACCGAGCGCAGCGAGAGGAGTCCGGGTAAGGGAGGGACCGGCCGCCGGCGCGGGCGAGCGCGGCGCCGTTACGCATCGTCATTGGCGACGCGCCGCCGGACGCGGGAGGGCAACCAATCCCGGTTCGTGAACCGCCCCGTCGCATACGCGGCGAACCCCTAGACAGACGGCGACCGTCGACGTCCGCGATAAGAGCCCCTGTACTCATATCCAGACAGGTAAGCTACCGGGGCAATGATTGTCACTGCCATCATCGGGCTCATCGTCGGCGTAATAACAGGCCTCTTTCTCGGTAGCATGTTTAACGGTGGTCGAGGTCACTTGCACCAGCGAGGATGGCCCCACGAGCAGCCACCGTTCGTACCGACCGAAGTGGACGGAGTCTGGCAACTGATTGAGTACTACGAAGGCGGTCGTCCCGTCCCAGGGATCGTTGCGGACAACTACGTTGTCTACCGCCAGTGCGGCCTGCAGATCATCACCGTCGGAGGTGTGCCATACAGCGTCTATTACTACTTCGTCGAGCCCGGCGTGATGCGGTTTCGCGGGCCAGATGGCAACCATGACGATCCGTTCGGCATCGATGGCGATCGGATGTGGCTAGGCCCTTCGAATTCGCCAGAGGCCGTGTACCAGCGGGTTCGTTGATCCCAACCCGAGCGCGGGCGACAGTTCCCTAGACTATTCAAGAACGCGCAGAACTGAGCGGGCTCAAGCGGTTCCATCCTCTTTGACTGCGTGGTAATTCAGAGCACCCACCGATGAAACTCATCTCGATTGGCGAGGTAGATGTCCGCTTTGAACCCGGACTCGTGGTGGATCAGGTTGAAGTGTCCGCGCTGCGCTCTGAGCGCTTCTTGCTCGATCACCTCCGTGGGCGGACAGTAGAACTCCTCAAGTGGAAAGGCATCCGCGAAGCGGCCAGCGTGCATGGCCGGTGCTGCGATGACGAGTCGACATCGTGAGTGAGCCGCGGCTCACCGTAGAAGATGCCGGCGACGCTGTCGGTCACCATGTACTTGAAGCCGGCTGACTCGAGTCGCCGGGTGTACAGCAGGACGAGGTCAGTCTCGAGCACGGGAGAACAGCTTGATGACCTCAGCGCTCACCTTCTCGTCACTCCAGTCCGGGTGCAGAGAGCGAATGGCAGCTGCCTTGACCAGTAAAGCCGTCGAGCGGCAGCCCAGCGCTCACCGGGAGTCATCTGGCGGAAGCGCTCGGTCTGAACGCGTTGCGCTTCGGCCAGGTGATCCATGCACGAACACTAACACTTCCATGTACGAGTGGTGGCTAGCTCGCGCGCGCCCACCCGGACATATCTCCCGCGGAAGTCGCGACGCCCCTACAGCGCTGGCTAGAGCGCGATTGGTAGTAGCAGCGGATTCAAAGCGGCGCTCGCCTCGATCGTCCCGGCCCTGTCCGATCGGGGACGACGTTCGCGCTCGAGGGGACCCGTTAGCGTCACCAATCAAGATCAGAGCGCTGCTTAGGCAACGCGCCTGACGCATAGCGCCAGCTCGATCGCGGCCTCCAGCCATGCCAAACGCTGCGCAAGCGTGGCGGCCAAGCCCAGCGATTGATACATCGCCGATGTGAGCGAGCCGTCTGGTGGACCAAGTCTGTCGGCACATCAGTGCGCGCACGCCCCGCGTCTTGAACCGACCACCGCACTAGGCGCCTAGACTCGGCGACGAAGACCCGCTCGGACGACGCTCGCCCTCAGCGATGGTTGTCCAGCATGTACTGGTAGATATCGAGCCCGTTAGCGAGGGAGTACGTGTCGTTCCACGCTCGTCCGTCGTGCCCAACGCCTGGCAGCATGTTGAGTCTGGGATCGCGTGCAGCGGGAGCACTGCATGCGATGAGGCCTTCCATCGGCCCCTGGGTGCCCGCCGGCGGCGTACCAGCGTTGACGTCAGCATCCCCGTGAATCCCCCAGATCGCGACGCGTCCGAGGTCGCACCCCTGCTGGTTCCACGCGGATCGCATGTCGCCGGAAATCATCACAGCGGCAGCCACATTGGTGGTGTCCACGTGAACGCGTAGGTAGCTCGCGGTGCCAATGGCCCCACAGCTCAAACCAGTGAGATACACGCGATCCGTATCGACGTTGTAATTGGCAAGCGCCCACGTGAGAAAGCCGTCGACGGCACCCGCGCTCGGGCAACCCGACAGCTGCTGTGGCGACAGCACGATGAAGGGGCGCGCTGCCGGCCACTGGTTAAAGTCGATCAGGCGAGGCGGTCCGTCGCGCAATACACGGTCAAGTTGTTGAGTGGAGCCGTCGCCGTTACTACCTAATCCGTGAAAGAAGATCATGAGCGGCGAGCCCGTACCCAATGTCGAGTAGCCGGGCGGCAAGTACTCCCAGAAGCCCTTTGGCGAGCCGGTGCTCCCGCTCGGTCGAGCAACGTGGCGACTACTGCTTCCGCCCGCGCCGCCGCTTCCGCCCGCGCCTGCCGCGCCGCC
>JAUIKB010000801.1 GCA_030430975.1 Polyangia bacterium | reverse complement strand
CGAGATGGCACGCAATTGTTCCCGACCATCGAAGAGCAACGTGAACACGAACGCGCAGCCAAAGAACAGGAGCGCGCTCGCGCCTACGCGGCCGAGCGTGAGCGTGACGCGCTCGCTGAAAGGGTACGCCAACTCGAAGCCGAACCTCCGGAACGAGCTAAGCAATAGTCACAGTGAGGCGCGAGGCTACAGCGCGGACTCCGCCTCAGCGATTTCGTCAAATCGATCCGCCGCTCCTGCCAGCGCCTTAGTCGCGCGGTCATCACACCGGAGCGTCTCTTCGAATGCCGCCGCCGTGACGGCGTTGACGACCCGAGCTGCACGGTCCGGCGCCAGATCGCTGTCCTCGCAGCCATCCCAGAGCGTCGAACCGGCCGCTTCGGCGAGCTTGATCTCGTGCTCGATGCCGATCTCGATGAAGTCCTGACCTTCCTCGTTGAGCAGCGCGCACAGGTCGGAGAACGCCAGGTGGCCCGCGTTACCGAGACCGAAGAGTCGTTTCGGCTCGGGCGCCATCGCGTAGCCATCGGTCTGCGCACTGAACGGCACGACGGCGTCGTTCACGGCGCCCAACACGAGGGTCGACTCAAGCGCTTTGCCGGCCGTGACGCCGCCGGCCGCCATCGGGATGAGCACCTTCGCGCGGTCACCCCAACCGGAGACGCCCGCGCCGCCCGCGCTGTGGCCCGCCATGCCGAGCTGCGCCGGATCGATCTTGTCCTGCAGGAACGCGAAGTCGCCTTCGGGCGCGTCCAGCATGTCGAGCAGCTGCTGCGTGTCGCCCTCGAGATCCCGCCCACCGAGGTTGAGATCGAGAAAGTCGCGCAGATACAGTCCGGGGTGGTCCTGAGCGACGACGACGAAGCCGCGGCTCGCCCAATGGGTCACCTGCGTCAGGCTTTGCGTGCCAAACGCCGCCGTACCGTGGATGAAGACAACGACCGGATAGGGTCCGCGCTTGTCATCGATGGGCAAGTCGCGGAAACAGTCGCAGGTTTGAAACGGCGCATCGGCGTCGGGGATCTTGCCCTGCTCGGAGTCGGGTAGCAGCGTGCGGATGTCGTAGACCTCCGCCTTCTCACCGTCCTCGCTGCCGAGCTCCGCCGGGTACCAGATTTCGACGCTCCGACCGCCCAGGGTTGCGGTACGGACGCCGACCGGCGACGGACCACGCTCGGCGGGGTCTTCGGGAACCGGCAGCAGCTTTGCCCCACACGCATCCACGGTCGGCTCGCCGGCAGCTGGTTCAACGTCGGTCGAGCTTCCGCAGCCGGCGATGAGCGTTCCTGTCAACATCACACATGCGAGTCGCTTCATGCCCTGAGTTATCGAGCCGCTGCGCCAGCGGCGCACCCTCAGAGTGCGCCGCCGCGCCAAATAGTTGCGCTCGGTCCCGGCTTCAGGTCTCAACCAGGCTTCAGGTCTCAACCACGGTCGCATCTGTCCGGCTCTAGCCGGCGTTTCGCCGGCGGGTGGCGGCCGCCGCCGCTCCACGGCGATCTGCCAGCCGGGCGGCCAATCGCCAGTCAAGCTTCGCCACCGCCACCCAAAAACTGCGAAAATCACGCTAACTCTCGACCGGCACGCTCTTCGCTACAACGCGCGCATGACTCGTCGGCGTTGCGTCATCCCCGGAACCACGTACCTGCTCACACGCCGCACGACGCGCCGCTACTTCCTGCTCGCGCCGGACGCGCGCGGCGAAGCCAACCGCATCTTCTGGTACGCGCTGGCGGTCGCCGCCGAACGATGCGGCGTCGAGGTTCACGCGGCTTGCATGATGTCGTCCCACCTGCACGTCGTGCTGACGGACGTCGAAGGACGGCACCCTGAGTTCACGCAGCACTTCCACCGCACGCTCGCGAACGCTCTCAAAGTGGCGCGAGCGTGGCCAGAAGAGGTCTTCAACCGCGGCGGCACGTCGATGGTCGAACTAGTGACACCGGCGGCAGTCATCAACGCGATCGCCTACACAATCGCGAACCCCGTTGCTGCGTTCGCGGTCCGCTACGCGCGAGAATGGCCCGGTCCGCAAACCTCCCCCGCGGACGTCGGCAACCGAACCGTAAACGCCGAGCGCCCGCCCCACTGGTTCCGAAGCCGCAGGTCGTTCCCGACCAGCGCGTCACTCAGAATCTCGATGCCGACTGTGCTCGACCAGCACTTCGGACCCGAACGTGCTCGAGCGCTGGTCGCCCACCGTCTACGCCGCCTCCACCACCGCGCGTGGAACACCGCTCGAGACCGTCGGTTGTCGTTCGTTGGACCCCGCCGCCTTCTGCGAATGCGCCATACCCGTCGCGCAAAGAGCTACGAGCCGTTCGGTCAGCGAAACCCCAGGTTCGCCGCTGCTGGCAACGTGCGTGCGGCGATCAGCGCCATCGCGCGGTTTCGTGCGTTCGACACGGCGTACACGAGAGCTCTCACCGCCTGGCGTGAGGGCGATCGCACCGTCGTGTTCCCGTGCGGCACCTGGTCGATGCGCGTGCATCACGGCGCCGCGTGCCACGCCCCGCCCTAGGCGGCGTGTCCCGAAGCCCGCAGACGCCACTGGAGCGCGACCAAGTGGACCCGCTCTGAGCGCCTAGCTCCATCCGCGACTCGAACCGGTCTCTGTCAGCACCACACTTAGCGCGTCTTCCACCAAATCCGCTCGGCTAGGACCCCGCCGCACGCGAACCGAACGACCTGGAACGTCTCCGACCGGCTCGCCCACGCCGTAACGGACAGGCGCGAGACGCCCAACCACGGTCGATCTCCTTACCGCACGGTCGAATCTGTTCCCAACCACGGTCGGATCTATTACGGATCTATTCCGTCACATAAAATCGGACTTACGATACAGCGCCCGGAACGCGAGCCCCTGCCCCTCAATGTTCTCGGAGCCACCCTCTTGTCGGTCTACCAGCGCTGCCACACCCACGATTTCGGCGCCGATCGTCCGGAGCGCTTCCACCGCGCGCAGCGAGCTGCCGCCGGTCGTCACAACGTCCTCAAGCATCACGACTTTCGCGCCGGCCTCGACCGCGCTGTCGCCTTCGACCAGCTTCGTCGAGCCGTGATCCTTGCGCGCCTTGCGCACGTACAGAGCCGGAACAGGCTTTCCGCGCTGAAAACTGACGAGCGACACGGCACTGGCCAGCGGGCACCCGCCCAGTTCGACGCCGCCCACGGCGTCGCATTCGGGCAGATCGCTCAGCATATCGAGCATCAGCTCGCCGACCAAAGCGTGCCCTTCGGCCGTCAGAATCGTCTGCTTGCAGTCGATGAAGAAGTCGCTCTCACGCCCCGACGCCAGCGTGACCCGCTTGCGCTCGAAGCTCCGCTCGCGCAAGAGCGCAAGCAAGCGCTCTCTCCGCTCGCTGCTCAACGCCGGCTCTTCTTCTTCTTCGCCCGCGTTCCTCGCCGCACTGCCGGAACTACCGGCGGCGGCGGACGCTTCTTGGCTGTCTTCTTCTTAGCCGGCTTGGACGCCTTCTTGGCGGTCGGGCGCGTCGCCTTCGCCGGCGCACGTTTCGCGGTCGGACGCTTCGCCGGCGCCTTCGCGGCGCGCTTGGGCTGGCTACGCTCAGCCTGCGGCGCGGCCGCCGCGGACGTCGCCGTGGCACGCGCCGGCAGCTTGGCATTCGGGTCGGTCTTCACCATCCCGCGCACCAGCGCCCCATCGCCGATCGCCAACGTCGGTGCGGAGATATCGCCT
>JAUIKB010000800.1 GCA_030430975.1 Polyangia bacterium | reverse complement strand
TAGCCGCTAGAGACGCGGCGCCGCCAGAGACGCGGCGGCGCAGAAGACGCGGCGGCGCAGAAGACGCGGCGCGCGCCCGCAGATGAGCCGAGTCCGCGCGTTCGGGCATCGAAACGCCATGAGAGTCCCCCGATCAGCCTTGGATAGGGTTTCGCCGTCGGCTAAGCTTCGCCCCATGCGAACTCAGCTAGCACTCTGTTTTGCGGCCCTCGCCGTCGCCGCCTGCGGTCCCAGCTACACCGGTCAAGATGTCAAAACGCCCGAGGAGCTGATTGCGGAGCAGGAAGCGATCGCCGCGGAACAGGAAAAGAACCGCGACGACGAGGACTACGACGAGGACTACGAGTCGGACGAAGAAAAGAAGAAGAAGTTCGATACGGCCCAGGCGAAGATCGAACTGAAGCGTGCGGCGCGCTCGGCTGCGACCTGCGGTGGTGTGATCACCGAGGAACTCCCGGCAGAGAAAGCCGTCGTGACGGTGACCTTCGCCCCGGAAGGAAACGTCAGCGAAAAGACCATCTCTGCGGAGTTTCAAGACAACGCTGCCGGCAAGTGCATTCTGAATGCGATGGGCAACGTCATCGTTCCGCCGTTCGTGGGTTCCCCGGTGACCGTCAGTTGGGACGTGCCACTCGAGCAAAAGAAGTCGGAAGACGCCGACGAGAAGAAATAGTCGAGCGTCAGCTTGGCGCACGACTATGACTTAGTCGTCATCGGGGGTGGCCCGGCCGGCGAAAAGGGTGCGGTTCAGGCAGCGTACTTCGGCAAGCGGGTGCTTCTGATCGAGAAGGAGCCGGAGCCTGGGGGCGCGGCGGTGCACACAGGAACGCTGCCGTCGAAGACGCTGCGCGAGGCAGCGATCTATCTCTCGGGTTATCGCGCGCGTGAGCTATACGGCATCAGTGTGAGCGTCGACCGGGAGCAATCGGCGCCGCGACTGCTGAGCCGCAAGGATCGAGTCCGCGCCGAAGAAGTGCAGCGAATTCGCTGGAATCTCGAGCGGCACGGTGTCGAAATTCGGCGCGGGCGCGCCCGGTTCGTCGACGCGCACACCGTGGAGGTCCTTCCATTCGGGGGGCAGGTATCGGCGGAGAAAATTCTCATCGCGGTTGGCTCGCGCCCGTATCGCCCATCGAATATCGATTTTGCCGATCGCGACATCGAAGACTCCGATAGCGTGCTCGAACTCGATCACGTGCCGGAGTCGCTGACCGTGATCGGCGGCGGCGTTATCGGATGTGAGTACGCGACCATCTTTGCTGCGCTCGGTGTCGATGTCGTGCTCGTCGAACCGCGCGACACGCTGCTACCGTTTCTCGATGCCGAGATGAGCGAGCGGCTGCAGAACGCCATGCTCAGTATGGGTATTGACTTGAAGTTGGGCGCTTCCTACGAGCGGGTGTCGCGGTGCGATTCGGGAATCTCGACGACGCTCGCGGGCGGAGGCGCCGTCGTCACGGAGCAGCTGCTGTTCGCTGCCGGACGAGGCGGGGCGACCGCAGACCTCGGTTTGGAGCAAGCGGGACTCGAGGTGGGCAAGCGCGGCTACCTGGATGTCGATCAGCGCTATCGAACCGCGGTGTCGCACATTTATGCGGCGGGTGATTGCATCGGCTTTCCGGCGCTCGCGTCCACGTCGATGGAGCAGGCGCGCGTTGCGATCTGCGATGCCTTTGAGCTTGAGTACAAGCAGCGGGTCAGCCCGGTGTTGCCCTACGGCATCTACACGATCCCCGAAGTGTCATGCGTCGGCTTGACGGAAGCCGGCGCGCACGAGGCGGGTCACTCGGTGGTGGTGGGACGTGCTTTCTTTCGCGACAACGCCCGAGGTAAGATCGTGGGCGACACCGAGGGCGTCCTGAAGCTGGTTTTCGATGGTTCCAACAGGCGCCTGCTCGGCGTTCACGTGCTCGGCGATCGGGCGTCCGAACTCGTCCACATCGGCCAGCTGCTGATCAAGTTGGAGGGTGGAATCGATACCCTCATCGACATGGTTTTTAATTTCCCGACCTTGAGCGAGACCTACAAGTACGCGGCCTACAGTGCTCTTGATGGGTTTAACTAGCTGTATTTATTGACTTATTAGCGCTTTGCGCGTTCGGCGGCCGATCGAGCGGCCCCGGATATTCCGTGTTAGCAAATCGAAGGTGGACGGCATTCGTCTATAGGACGTCCATATACTTGAAAGGCCCCATGAGTTCGCATCCCTGCTCCGTTTGCCAAGCCGATACGGCCGGAGCTCGGTTTTGTCCCAACTGCGGGGCGCTCCAAACCGCCGCTGGCGGTCCGTCCGAGGCTGCGGATCCGATGATCGGTCGAACGCTCGGTGGCCGCTATCAGATCACTCGCGTGATCGGCGAAGGCGGAATGGGGGTCGTCTACGAAGCCGAACAGCGCATGGGCTCCAAGCGGCGCAGCGTCGCGGTCAAGACGCTCCACCCGTCCATGTCCAGCGAGGCTTCGATCGTCGAGCGGTTCTATCGGGAGTGCGAGACGGTTGTCGCGCTCGAACACCCCAACACGATTCGCTTCTTCGACTTTGGTGAGACGGATGACGGAATTCTGTACATCGCCATGGAGTACATCCGCGGCGAGCCTCTCACGGCGCTAGTCGAAGCTGGCCCGCAGCCGGTGAAACGCGTCAAGCACATCATGCGGCAGATGGCGGGCGCCCTGCACGAAGCCCACCAACATGGGATCATTCATCGCGACCTGAAGCCCGACAACATTTTCGTTACCGATAAGGGTGGCGAAAAGGACTTCGTCAAACTGCTCGACTTCGGCATCGCCGCTCGTGTGAGCGCTGCCAGCGACAAGGAGCACAAGAAACTAACCCGGGACGGGGTTGTGCTTGGAACGCCGCCCTACATGAGCCCGGAGCAATTCTCCGGCGGCGCTCTTACGTCCAGCAGCGATATCTACTCGCTGGGCGTGATCGCCTATGAGCTGCTCACGGGTCAGCTGCCGTTCGACGCCGAGACACCGTGGCAATGGGCGACCAAGCACATGACCGAACCGCCTCCGCCGCCGGCCACGCTGGTATCGGCTGGGCGGATCCCTAGTGGGGTCGAAGCGGCCGTGTTGCGAGCGTTGTCGAAGGAGCCGGAGCAGCGACAGGCGACGGCCGTCGAGTTCTACGAGGAATTCGCTGCGGCGGAGGGCGCCGCTAGCGCCGGGTCGGACGATGCCAAGCCCTCTCCCCGAACCAACCCGATGGCTGCGCCACCGGTGGCTGCCGCGGCGGCGGCCGGTGCGATGTCGGGCCGTCCGTCGGCGTCCGGCACAGAGCCCGGGTTCGACGCCGTACCGGCCAACACAGAGCCCGGCCTGGACACCCAGCCCCGCGGCACCGAGCCGGGCATTCAGCAGTTCCCGGGCGCTCCCGTAGCGGCGCAGACCGCCCAGCCTCATTACGCTGGGCCGGCTCATCGCGTTCAAACCGGCTCTGCGCTCGCCGCGCCGATTCAGGCGCCTCCGCCGCGTCCTCGAAAGAAGTCGGGTAGCGGATGGATCTGGGGACTCGGCGCCGTCGCCGCGCTGCTCGCCGCAGCGACCGGTGTGGTGCTGTACATGGAGTACGGCGGGGGCGGCGATGACGACCTCCCACCGCTCGCGGGATTCCAGAACGATCCGCCGACCGCAACCGTCGGTCCCGCGGCGACGACCGACCCTGACCCGACCGGGCCCAGCGTGTTCGGAG
>JAUIKB010000799.1 GCA_030430975.1 Polyangia bacterium | reverse complement strand
CAACTGATCCTCGACCACCTGCGCGCCTACGAGTTTCGGCCGGACATCGCGGACTGGATCCGGCCGCGCAATCCCGTGCGGCCGCGACGCAAGTCGACGCGCGGCCTGCGGTGGACGCCGTCGATGCTCCAGGATCTCGACCAAGTGTCGTCGATGGTCGCGGAGATCGAACGCGACGAGAAGGGCATCCCGGTCCTCGTGCGCGAGTACCTGAAGCTCGGCGGCAAGGTCGCCGTCGTCGACGTCGACAACGCGTTCGGCGATGCCGTCGACGGTTTGATGATCGTCGACCTGCACGAGACGCCGATCCGGCTGCTCAACCGATACCTCGGTGCGGAAGCCGCGGAGTCGTTGCTCGCCGCGGCGCGCAACAGCTGATCTCCACCGGGCGTTCACGGGATCTTGCCACGCGCATGGCAGGATCGCGATCGATGATGGCGACGCCCGAACGCGCAAGACGGACGAGTTCCGTTCCCACCTGTCCGCTGACGCCGCCCTTCGTGATGTTGGCCGGGCTCGCCCGGTCCGGCACGACGTGGCTCGGCAAGTTGTTCGAATCAATGAAGGACGCCGGCTTGTGGGACACTACCGCCGTCATCGTGAGTGCCGACCATGGCGACGCCTTCGGCGAGCACAATCAGTGGCGCCACGCCTTCGAACTGTGGAACGTGTTAACGCACGTACCCCTATTTTTCCACGTCCCGGGGGCTGAGGCTAAACGTATCGAAGCCACCCGCAGCCATATCGACCTAGCGCCAACCGTGCTGGATCTGATGGGCCTCCCCAAGGAGCCGCGGTTTCGCGGCGAAACACTCGTACCCGAGATGTTTGGAGCGATCGCGAACCCGAAGCCCATCTTGTTGGACCTCCCAGCCGACACCGAAAACCCGCGACGCCGCGCGCTGATTCACGGAGACTACAAGCTGCTTGTCTTCAACGCCGGTTACCGACGCCTACTGTACAATCTGAAGGCCGATCCAGAAGAAAAGCGCCGTCTCAACAAGAAGGAGCCAGAAAAGCTGGCCGAGATGAACGCGCTCTTCGACGAGGAGTGGAAGAAACTGGACGTGGTCAAGGCGTACGGCGGAGTGAAGCTCAAGGACAACACGTACGCGACGGGCCCATCAAAATGAAGCGTGCGTGGCTCGTCGGTCTGCTGGCGCTCGCGTGCAGCGCAGCACCAGCTACCACCCCGCAGCCAGATCCCGCACCGGACTCGAGACCAGCGACAACCGCTGCCCCAAGCGCGCCGCCAGACACGGCCGCACCAAAGCCACCACCAGCGCCTGAACCGACGAAGCAGGATCTTGCGAAACGTTTCAAGCCCGCCCCGATCTCACCGCCGTTCGAACGCACGGCTAAGCCAGGCGACGGAGAATGGCAACAGGTTCCGCTGACACCGCAGGTGCACGAGTGGCCGGTAATGTACCGCACGACGCTTCACCCCCACGCGACGCGACGCCACGTGCGCGTCACCGTGGTCGCCATCGACTTACGGCGGACGAGGGTCAGCCTGGTCGCTGGCACAGAAGAGCCGGTGGTCCGCGGCGTACCCAAGTCCGAGCGTACCGGCCTGGTGCCCAAGACGGAGTTCGACGCGTTGATCGCCGTATTCAACGGCGGCTGGCAAACCATGCACGGTCGATGGGGCTTCATGCTGAACGGGCGGACGTTCACCAAGCCCCGCGACGTGGCCTGCACGGTCGCCCTAATGAAGGACGATCGCCTTCAGATCGGTCCCTGGCCGTCACTGTCGGACTCCGAGGCACAAATGAAAGCCTACCGGCAGACACCACCTTGCTTGATCGCAGACGGCGCACTGCACGCCGACCTAAAGGGCATGCAGTCCTCCAGAAAGTGGGGGCTCTCGGTCGAGGGTAAACATGCCATTCGACGCTCGGGGGTCGGTCTGACCGCTTCCGGAGACACGCTCTTCTATGCGCTGGGGCAAGAGACGCGCGCCTTTCATGTCGCGACGGCGCTGCAGCTCGTGGGCGCCCGACAGGCCGCCGAGCTCGACATCAACTGGATATGGACGCGCTTTTTAATCTATGAACACCCGCCCGACGCGCTTCCGAGGATCGGCGACACGCTCGTAAAGAACCTGACCCACGGCAAACGCTGGTACGTAAAGTATCCACAGCCGCGCGACTTTTTTTATGTGACCGCGCGTCCGTAGCCTAGCCGGCCTTCTTCGAAGCACGCGCCGCCATGCAACAACGAAAACCGGTCTGCGGCCCGGCGTACTGCTCGCTGTGGTTGTCTGTCGCCGCGCGGCAGCGGTTTCTTCCGACAAGCCACCAGCCGCCGCGCAGGATCGATCGCCACCCCGGCTTGCGGGACGTCCGGGTCGTCCATTCGTCGACGTTGCCGACCAAGTTATAGACGCCGAACGGACTCTTGCAGCGCGGTAACCCATCCGCCTTGCGCCGGTGGTCGATGAAGTGATGAGTGCTGTTCACCAACTCGATCTCCGGCCGGTCATGGTTGCACGCCTCGGCGTCGCGCTTATATCCGTAAGGATATGGCAGTGCTTCGGTGCCCTCGCAAGCAAACTCCCATTCCTCTTCCAAGCACAGCCGGCGCCCCATGGCTCGGCAAAGGTTCTGAGCCTCAGGCCAGGCGACGTGGGTCAGGGGAAACTCGTAACCGGCCGGTGTGTACTCGTAGCGATCGATGCAGTAACTCATCTTGCGGCGCGCCCCTTCGCAGCGAGTTGGCGCCGCGAACTCGGCGCACGACTTCTGCTTCGTGCCTGGCGGATTGATGTAGCGCAGACAGCGCTGTACCGGCTTGCCGCAGCGTACGCCGCTGATGTGCTGCATGTCCTTGGGACAGGCAGCCGACTCATCCG
Source organism: Polyangia bacterium (assembly GCA_030430975.1). Lineage (GTDB taxonomy): Bacteria > Myxococcota_A > Polyangia > Polyangiales > Polyangiaceae > JAUIKB01. The sequence continues at coordinate 852 of JAUIKB010000799.1, read as the reverse complement.
CATAGCCCGGCGACTTGTTGGCCTTCGGAAGCTTGCCCATCGGGTCGTTCAGGCTCCGCATACCCCTCGGATCACGGGACGGAGGCATGCCGCTGTGTGCGCTTGGTACGGGCGGAACCCTCGGATCCCGTTTGGTCGCGCGGTTGTGGTCAGCGACAGCCCGCTGACCAGAGGGAGCGACCGTCACCGAGGCGCCTGCGGCTGCGCGCGTCGATGCCGACGGCGACGCGGTGGCGCTGGGGGCGGGCGTGGTTCGATTCGGATTGTCACACGCTACCAACGCCGTGGCCAGCAATAGGCCGCCCGCAGCTGTCGCGCCCCCGCGATCAGGCCGTGACTTTTTTGAAACGGATCCGGTTGATGTCATGACGACCGAGCCCGAGCTTGTCGGCGGCCTTGATATACGCCGGTTCGCGCCGCACGTCTTTGAGGGGCTTGAGTCCGCGCTTCTTTCGCTCTTCTTCGACTAAGCGCCAGCCGATCGTGTCAAGTGCAACCGGGTCGGTACCGACATAGATAGCGCCGTGTGGGATCCGGGTTCGAGCGTTATCGAGCGGGCCTTTGTCGTACATGATCTTGAACGCGTCGACGATGTGCAGCCGCACGCGACTAGTTACGACAGGGTGATTGTACAGCGTCGCGATTTGAGGACTTCCGCCGCGCTGATGATGGTCGCTCGGATTATAGATATTTCCGTGCGTTATGTTTTTTAGACAGCCGGTGTAACCCGAAATCGAATGGTCCTTGATCATGGTCATGTCGATGACCGCAGTCGCATCCGTGAACGTCTTGCAGTAGGCGGTCTTCTTGTTCTTGAAGATCCGCGTCCGCGGCATGTTGTAGTCACGGTTT
>JAUIKB010000798.1 GCA_030430975.1 Polyangia bacterium | reverse complement strand
ATCTGGAAACGGTCACGATCATTCCAAAGTAGCAGCGTCAGGACGATCTCCGTCGGGTTGCGCGACGTGTATAAGGCTCTGGCGCGGAATGTGGCAGCGCGTTATGCCTAAATATCGCCGGATGGTTGCGGTCAGACGAACGCGTGGGCATGGGTACAACCTATGTCGAACCAGTACGAACCGGGCCGACCTCAGCCGGATGTTGCCGAGGTCCTCGCCGAGATTTCGAAGGTAGTCAGCAAGAACGTAAAACGGCTCGGACCGATCATCGGGTTCGTGATCGTTGGGCTGATCGCGGCCACAGGTTTCTACAGCGTTAAGCCTGGCGAGATCGGAGTCGTCAGGACGTTCGGGAAAGAGACCACTCAAACCAAACCCGGACTGCATTATCGAATTCCACTGGTCCAAGAGAAGGACATTGTGAACGTGGAAAAGGTCCGACGCATTGAGGTCGGCTATCGCGGTACTGAGCCTCACCCGGAAGAGTCTCAAATGCTGACCGGCGATGAGAACATCATCGACGCGCAGATGCTCGTTCAGTTCCGGGTGGTTGAACCGAGCAAGTTCCTATTCAAGCTCGCTGCGCCCGAACAGACGCTGCGCACCACGGCAGAGGTTGCGCTGCGCAGCAGCGTTGGACGTCAAGAAATCGACAAGATCCTCACGACTGGCCGAGCCCTGCTACAAACCGAGACCAAGAAGCTGCTCCAGCGACTGATGGATCAATACGAAAGCGGCGTGCTGATCACTGAGGTCAAACTCCAGGACGCAGCAGCGCCGGGCCCGGTTAAGGATGCCTTCAACGAGGTCAGCCGCGCTCGTGAGAAAAAAGAGCAGCTGATCAACGAAGCCAACGGCTACCGCGAGAGCAAGATCCCCAAGGCCCGCGGCAAGGCGCGCGAGATCGAGCAGGCCGCCGAGGCGTACAAACAGGAACGTATCCTCCGCGCCAAAGGCGACGCCGCGCGGTTCACGGCTCTTTACGCTGAATACAAGCAGGCAAAGCAGGTCACGCGGGACCGCATGTACTTAGAAACGATGGAGCGGATCATGGCTAACCTCGACAAGAAGGTCATCATCGATGAGAAGCTGACGAAGGGCGCTGTACCCATCTTACCGCTCGGTAATCTCGCAGGCGGCGCCGTGCCGGGGGTGAAGTAACATGAACAAGTTCATCGCCGGAATCGTGCTGCTCGCGGTCGCCCTGATCGGCGGCGGCATGAGCGTCTACACAGTCGACGAGACCGAGTACGTCATGGTGACGCAGTTCGGCCAGTACAAGTACTCGGTGACCGAACCGGGCCTGCGGTTCAAAGCGCCATGGCAAACCGTACTCAAGATCGACTCGCGCATCATCAGCAGCGACACGCCCAAGGCTCGATTGTTGACGAAGGACAAGAAGTACCTCGTGACGGACCCGATCACGCGCTGGCGCGTGAAGGATCCGTACATCTTCTACAAGACGGTCGCCAACGAACTCAGCGCCAAGCGACGCATCGACGACATCGTATTGTCCGAGCTGCGCGAAGAGTTGGCGAGCCACAACTTCGGCGACATCATCGGTAACGCACGTGAACCCCTGATGGTGAGCGTGGCCGGGGAAACGCGCAAAAAAGTCCAGTCGTTCGGTATCGAAGTCGTCGATGTGCGCATCAAGCGCGCAGACCTTCCGGACGAAGTCGAGCCAAGCGTGTTCGACCGCATGCGAGCCGAGCGAAAGCGCATCGCCCAGAAGTACACAGCAGAGGGTGGAGAAGAGGCCGCAAAAATCCGCGCCGATACCGATAAGAGTCGCCGAATCATTCTCGCCACCGCCTACGAGCTCGAACAGCAAGCCAAGGGCCAGGGCGACGCCGAGAGCACGAAGATCTTCGCCGCGGCGTTAAGCAAAGACCCCGAGTTCTATGCGTTCGTGCGCAGCCTAGAGGCGTACGAAAAGAGCATCGACAAAAAGGCCACCGTCGTGTTGTCGAGCGGGTCAGACCTGTTTCGATACATGACCAACCGGAAAGCCGATTGACCGCCGTATACTGCGGTCATGGCGCCACCCGACGATCGCGACCAAATCCTACGCCGCCGCGCGTTCTACGTAGGTTCAGCGCTGTCGCTGGCCGGATGCGGCCCAGCGGCACAGGAACCTGCACAGCCAGCACCACAGCCTGTGGCGATCAGTGCCGAACCCGAACCGGCGGCCAGCGCCCGACCGGCCGAACCACCGACCCGAGCAGAAACCCCGCCGAGGGCCGGCGGCCCGCCGCCAACGGATATTCCAGACGGCATACCGGACAAGATCCGGGCGATGTACGAGAGTCTCTACCGCCACTCCACCCGAGGCCAGGAAGCGATCGCTCGAGTTGCCGGAAAGATTCCTACGTGCGCGATCGGCAGCGCAGGCTGCGACGCCGTCTGGAAGAAGTTCGCGGCGGAGCAACTGTTGCTGAAGGACGTGGCGTCGAGCCCGGACGGGCCCTGCGACACGGCGGTAACGCCGGAGGGCAAGGTCTACGAGAAACGCCGCAATGCACACGTCGCCTACCTCGGCGCGCTTCGAACGAAGCTGGAGGCGGACGTCGTGAAACGGGTCAGCGGCGTCGCCGGAGGCACGCAACGCTGGGCGGCGTACAAGGAGCAAGCGCGTTCCGCCAACCCGGAGCCGTGTCTCAACTTCGCCTGCCCGGAGTACTAGGGCAGGCCCGCGTTCATCACGCACCGGACTCCGCTAATGCAGGCTCGCTGGAACTTTCCGTCGTAACCGCGCTTGGCGCGACGCATTGCTGATTCCCGAGGAAGACTCCGTTCGACGGAACCGTAGTGCTGCCATGGCTTACCCTCGCGCACTCGCTCCCGTCTCGCTGTCCCTCGCAATCGGCTGCACGGCCGCTTGCGGCGGCTCTTCCGCCACCACCAACGCCACCGGCGGTCAGGGCGGCCAAGGGGCGCAAGCTGGGCAGGGTGCGACCGGCGGCATGGGCGCGATGGGTGGGTCTGCAGGCACGGCGGGCATGGGCGGCGCACCAACCACCAAGCGCGAGAAACTCGACGTGCTCTTGATGGTCGACAACTCGAGATCGATGGGCACGTTCCAGAAGCAACTGTCGGACGCCGTCGACGCGTTGGTCACCCGGTTCACCAACCCGCTGTGCATTTCGAACATGGACCCGAGCGATCGGGTCGACGCCGGCGCGCCTGACCAACCCTGCCCAGCGGGTTACACACGTGAGCTCACCCCTGTCGCGGATCTCAACGTAGGCGTGATCAGTTCAAGCTTGGGCGGCGTCGGCGCCCAAACCTGCAGCGCGGCGGCCGGGCAGTGGAACGAAACGCAGAACGACCAGTCGCACCTGATGCCGAGCGTGCGCATGGGCGTGGCGAGCTTCAAGGATCTCGGATTTCTTGCGTGGGATCCGGCTGGCACGCGAGAAGGCGAAACCGACGTGGCGAAACTGGTTTCCGACGTCCGTTCGCACGTCGTTGCCGTAGGTGAGGTCGGTTGCGGTTTCGAAATGGGCCTGGAGTCCATCTATCGCTTTCTGATCGACCCGAACCCACCGGCTAGTATCGTCCGAGGGCCGTGCAGCGCTAACAACACCAACAATCAGTGTGCCGTCGCGGACGGCACCGACGACATCCTGCTCAAGCAGCGCGCCGATTTCTTACGTCCGGATTCGGCGGTCGTCGTGCTCGCGGTCACGAACGAGAACGACTGCTCGA
>JAUIKB010000797.1 GCA_030430975.1 Polyangia bacterium | reverse complement strand
CTGCGGTACGCACCGAGCCCGATTCAGTGAATCGATGGGACATTTCATCTCGCTCGCTAATCGTTGAAGAGATTATCGATGTCTTCATCGGTGATCTCTGCGAACGGTGAGTCGCCCCCTGGTTCTTGAACCTTGCTCAGCAACGCTTCGAAGATGCGATTGAGTTCGTCACTCGCCTTGCGAACGCGCAGTCGGACGAGGCCGAGACTAGACTTGGAGTCGAAGATGACGACCAAGATCACGCGATTGCCCACCAGTTGGATGTGGATGTTCGCGTTCTCGCCTTCGTGAAACTGCGTCGCAAACTCGTTCTCCCGAAGGAGCTTGGCGATGCCGCCAGTAGCCGCGATGTTGCCTGCCGTAAGTGAAGCCAGCGAGGTGGTGTCGATGTTGTCGACTTCACCACTCGCCGCGATCAGCTGTCCGTTTTTATCGACGATGAATACGACCTTGGCGTTCGCCTCCCGAACCAAGCGGTCTACGACCCCTTGAATCTGGTTGAACTCCTCTTCGTACATCACCATCTGAGGGTTGACCATCAGCGCCTCCGCATGGTTGCCGACTCTTCAAGGCCCGTCCTCAACGTTTGAGGGTGGCGTCTCTCTGAACTCCCCTATGACTCAAGGAGTGCCCCGTTGACGCGGGGCTCCGGACCGATTGCTGCGGTCCAAACCCTAGTATGACCGTCACCAGACCAGCAAGGGCATCTGTCGCCAATTTGCGCGAGGCCAGCGCCCGCCACTCCGAGACAGGCGAGGGAGCAAAAACCGGCGCCGATCTGCATGGTTTAGCCCGGAACCTGAACGGCCCTTCATGGGTCGCCGAGCACCCGGCCCGCGGCTGACGCGTGTTTTAGCCGCCGGGTGGCGCCCTCTGGCGAATCTCGGTAGGGGTTTGCTGATGACGAACGGACACAACCGCCTCGTTCCCATGTTGGGCCGCCTGTTTCGATTCCGCTTGCTCGCGGCGGCTATCTGCGTTCTCGGTCTGACGATTTCCCAGTCGAGCCCCGCCAGTGTCTTCCACCCAGACCTGAAGGCCGCCTCCGACCGGGTTGCCAAGGCACGGGGTCCCGAGGTGTATGCGGCGCTGCGTCGAGTCTGGCTTCTGTGGGATCGCGCCGATCCGCAGCAAGTCGAGCAGGTTTTAAAGCTCGCCTCGCTCAGCAAACGACTCACGCCAGCTCAGCGCTCGTACGCGCAACTGCTGACGGCCTACGCGCGCCGGCGTCGCGGTGATGTGAAGACATCTCGGGAGCGGATCCGCAAGTTGGGGTTTGTCGATCGCTGGTGGGTGGTTGGTCCATTCGACAACGAGGGGAAGGCGGGATTTGATCCGGCGTACGGACCGGAAGCAGAACTCGATCAGGCGCTGACCGAGGGCAGGAATTATACCGGTAAGGAGCGACCGGTGGCGTGGCGCCGTGTTCCTGAGGGGGTTTTCCCTCATGGGTACTTGAATCTGGGGGCTTTGGTCCGACCGGAACGCAAGATTTGTGGTTTCGCTGCGACGTATGTGCGGGTGGCGGAGAAGTCCAAGCCGCCACGGTCGGCTGCAGTTTGGGTCGGAGCGCTAGGCGCGGTGCGTGTCTACTGGAACGGAAAACTGGTGATCGAGGACGCCGCGTATCGCGGTCACGATGCGGATCGTCGTTCGGCCTCGGTTGAATTCAAGCCCGGTTACAACGCCCTGATGGTCAAGGTGTGCGGTGAGAACAGCGCCCCGGCAGTTTCGGTGCGTCTGGGTACCACCGCCGGCGCGCCGCTTTCGAACCTGGAGTTCTCGAACACGGTGGCCGCCAGCGCCGCCGCGACCAAGAACATCCAGAAGCGCGACAAACTGAAGGAAAAGGCGCCGGTCAACGCCAAGAGCGTGGCGCCGCTCGATCTGTTCGAGCGACTGTCGTCGGCGAAAAAGCCCAAGGCCAGCGTCCTGGCCGCGTTCGCGCACTACCTTGTCTATACGGGCGGCGACGATCCCACCGAGCACAAGGCCCGCGATCTGGCGAAGAAGGCCGCCGAACTCGAACCCACGTTGCAGCGACTGCTGCTCGCGGCCGAGCTGGCCGAGGACCGCAACAAGACCGCGCAGTGGGTGAACAAGGCCATTGCGTGGGCCAAAAAGCACAAGGAAGAACAGCACGTCGACCTGCTGATGGCGCGGGCCGCGCTCGCGCGCCGCAGCCAGAACTGGCGCGAAGCGTTTCCGTTTTACGATCAGGTGCTCGCCCAGTACCCAGGTCACCTGCGAGCCTTGGAGGGGCGCGTCGAGCTGTACAACGAGGCGGGGCTGCGTCGCACGGCTCTGGCTACGCTGCAGCGCGCGCTCGAACGCAATCCCCAGTCGGTGACGCTGCTCAACATGTACGCGAGCCAGCTGCGAGCGTTGGGTCGCGCCGCCGAGGCCGCCGACGTCGAGACCCGCTATGCCGCGCTGCGCTTCGACGATCGTACCTTCATGACGTCTCAGATCGATCTGGCCGTCGCCCGGCGCGACAAGCGCGAGGCAGAGCGCTGGGTTGACCGCCTGATCTCGATCGATCCGAGTAGCCAATGGGCACTGAACTACGCCGCACGCACCTATCGCTCGCTCGGGCAGTCCCAGCGCGCGGTCGCCACCTATCAGAAAGCGCTCAAGCTGGCGCCGGACGACGTAGGCACGCTGCGATTGCTCGCCGACCTCAAGGGCGAGATGGGAGACCGAGAAGAACAGCTTCGACTGCTGCGCGAGATCCTCAAGATCCGCCCACAAGACAAGGACGTGCGGGAGTACGTCGAGCATATCCAGCCGCCCAAGCCCCGCGCCGACGAGGCCTACGCGTGGAAGGCGGACAAATTCCTGCGTCGCCGTCACACCAAAGCCAAGGGTCTGAATCGGCGCACGCTGCTCGATATGAACGTGACGACCGTTTACGATAACGGTCTGGCAAGCCACTTTCGCCAGGTCGTGTTTCAGCCGCTCACGGATACGGCCGCTGCGATGGCGCGTCAGTTCAGTTTTCACTATCAGGCGGACCGACAACGCGTGCAGTTACGCGGAGCGAAGGTCTATCGCGCCGACGGCCGCGTCGACGAGGCGATCGAAAGTGGCGAGGCTGCGGCCGATAATCCGGCGATCGCGATGTACACGTCCGGTAGAAATTACTACGTGCAATTTCCGCGTCTGGAGCCGGGTGATGTGGTTGAGCTGAAGTACCGCATCGATGACGTCAGCTCGCAGAACGAGTTCGCCGACTACTTTGGCGAGGTGAAGTACCTGCAGTCGGATGAGCCGATCGGTCACGCCGAATACGTCCTCATTACGCCAAAAAAGCGCAAGTTCTACGTCGATACGGTGGGCCTGCCGAAGCTCAAGGTCCGAACCCGGGTCAAAGGCAAACAGCGGATCCGCAGATTCCGCGTCAAGAAGATGCCTCCGATCATCGCCGAGCCAGCCATGCCGCCCTGGCCCGAAGTGATGGGCTTTGTGCACGTCTCGACGTTCAAGGACTGGAAGGCGATGGGCAAGTGGTACTGGGGCCTGGCCAAGGACCAGTTCGATCTGGACGACGAGACGCGCAAGCTCGCCAAGAAGATCGCGGGCAACGCTAAGACCGACGCCGAGAAGGTGAAGGCCGTGTACGGCTGGGTCGTTAACAATACCCGCTACGTGGCGCTGGAGTTTGGCATCTACGGATACAAGCCACGGCGCTGCGTGCAGACGGTTGCTCGCGGCTGGGGC
>JAUIKB010000796.1 GCA_030430975.1 Polyangia bacterium | reverse complement strand
GCCACACAAGCGTTGGCTTGGGGATCAGGCTGGTGGGCAGGGACGGAAAGGCGAACCGGCCGTTGAAGCCGTAGGTGATCTCGTTGCCCATCTTCAACACCGGTTGTCCGCCGGCGACGCTGAGGACCCGCGCGCTGAACTTCTCGTCCTTGCCGGTTCGCTCGTTGAACCGATACACCTTTAGGTTCTTGCCGACGTATTTCTCGAGCAGCTTCGCTGGGGTGAGTAGATCGTAGCGGTAGTTCTGCTCCAGGACCTTCAGTGAACCGTTGCCGGACAGCGACTTGATGTGGACCGTCTGCGGCTGCAGTCGGGACGCTACGTCCTGAAACTCGAGGTTGAGCGTGCCCGTCCCTAGATCGAGCTCGCGCACTTCTCTCACGAGCCCGAAGTTTTGGTTGTAGACGGTGATCGATACCTCCTTGCGATCCTTCGACTCTGACTTCTTAGTGGGGGTTCCCTGCGCAGTGGCGGCGAACGCGAGCGCGAGGGCGCTGCACGATAGGGCGGTGAGGTGACGGTGATGCTTGAGTGCGTTGATCATGAGGTCAGTCTCGAGTGGTTGGGGGGCGAGTGGTTCAGCACCAGCGCGTCTGAACGGTGTAGGTGACGGTTGTCTTGCCGTTGGCGGGTACGGCGACGTTGAAAACGAAACGGTGGGCGTCCTTCTTGTGGTGCGGATGGCTGCTGGCGACGATTTCCCAGTCGCCGCCGACCGGCTCGGAGATGATGACTTTCTCCTCCGAGTCCTTGTGGTTGCGAAGCTCGATTTCCCACGACGTTTCGTTGCCGCAACGGCCTAGTGCCGTCCACTTTGTCTGCTTGCGATCGCCGACCACGTCGAACGCATCGCCCAGCTTGATGCGGACTTCTTCGTCCCGCGGCGTGTGATCGATCGAGTCCTCGCCGATGAACTGCTTGGAGCCGCTCTTGTCGGCCTTGTAAACGCGAATCACGCCCTTGGGCAGCGGGACGCCCAATCCGTTGGCTTTGGAGTTCTTGATGTCTAAGTAGACCCCGACCTTTTGGTTCGACGCGATCTGACCGTAGCGGCCGCGGTAGTAATGCTGCGCTCCGTAAAAAATCAGCTGCTTGTCGATCTTCGCGTCTTTGGATTCCAGCAGCGTGACCTGCTTCTGCTCCTTTTCGCGTAGCGTGGTCCGTCGCCCTAGCGTGTACAGGTGGTACTCAAAGAAGCCCTCCTCTTGAAAGCCGTCCTCGTCCTTCGCTTCGCTTGCGGCTGCCAAGGCCTGGAACATCTTGTTGTTCGCGGGCGGGCTCGTACGCTGCACGTCGCCGGCGACTAGCTTCAACTTGGCATTTTCGAAACTGGTGCCGGTTTGATTATTGAGCGTGACCCAGCCGGTGAGGTCGCCGCGGGTGTCGTCTTGATTGACGACGAACACGTAGTCCGAACTCCAGTTGATGTTTTGAGTCAGGTAAGAGACCTCGACGCGCTGTTTGGGTTTGGCGCTGTCGAGTAGCCACACCAGCGTCGGCTCGGGGATGAGTTCGTCCGGCACGTCGGGGAATGCAAACCGACCCTTGAAGTTGTCGAGCAAGGTGTTCGGTGCCAGCACGTCGTAGCGATAGTTCTGTTCGAGAATGGTGAGGTCAGAGCTGCCGCCGAGCGGCTTGATGTGTACCGTCTGAGGCTGCAGATGCTCCGCGACGTCGGCGAACTCGAGCTCTACCCGCCCGGTGCCAAGGTCCAGGCGCCGGATCTCCCGCACGAGTCCGAAGTTCTGGTTGTAGACGGTGATGGCGACGTCCTCGCGGGTTTCCGCGGAAGCCGAGCGACCCGTCGCCGGTTTGCCATCAGCGGAGTCCTTGGGGTTTGACTGAGGAGCGGCCGAACAGCCGGCTAGCAGCGTGAGCGCCGTCCCTAGAAGCGTGAAATGAAGGGTTCGTGACATCGGTTCCTCGAGTTACGTCTGAGGAACGCGAACGTAGCTGGAAACTTACGAGAAACCGATGACCGCCTGCGTCTTTGACATGCGAACCGGATCTGGTAGTGGGCAGCGCGCGTCGGCATTCCGGCGCGGCGTTTTCGGGCTTCGACGGGGAAGCTTTCGAGCTCGACCGCGTAAAAGGTTTTCGCGCATGGCGCAGAGCTTGAGGTGACATGAAGATTCTTATTCGAATCGTTCCAATGATCGGTGGCGTCCTGGGACTCATCGCGGCGTGCAGCAGTTCCAGCAGCGGCGGAGGCCCGTGCGGCGCGCTGGCCGCCTGTTGCCAGTCGCTCGCCGACCAGACTTCGAAAGACAGCTGCGAGCAGCAGCGTCAGCAAGCCGTCCAGGTGCAAGACCAGGGTGCGTCGTGCCAGTCCGCGCTGGACAGCTACACGTCGACTGGCCAATGTCAGAGCGCGCAGGGCGGCCCGGGTGGTCCAGGGGGCGCTGGCGGTCAGGGTGGCGGCAGCTTTGGGGGCGCTGCCGGCTCGACCGCCGAGGGCGGCGCTGCTGGCTTTGGAGGCTCAACGTTCGGCGGATCGACGGGCGAGGGCGGCGCGTCCGGCTTTGGAGGTTCGACGTTTGGCGGTTCGTCCGGCGAGGGCGGTTCCACAAGCGTCGGCGGCTCCACGAGTTTTGGCGGCTCGGGTGGTTCGACCAGCGTTGGTGGTTCGACCAGCGTTGGTGGTTCGACCAGCGTTGGCGGTTCGACCAGCGTTGGCGGTTCGACCAGCGTTGGCGGCTCGGGTGGGGGGACCGGCACTGTGCCGACTACCTGCGACGAGGCCCACGGCGTGAAGGGTTGTTGCGTCGGAATGACGCTCTACTACTACGAGAACGGTTCGCTGGAGACGATGGCGTGTCCGTCCAGCTGTGGATGGAGCTCCACCGCGAGCCTGTACGACTGCGGGCAAACCGGCAGCGATCCGTCTGGCACGTACCCCATCGATTGCGGCTTGCCGAACCCGGCGCCCAGCGATTGCGCACCGTAGTAGCGCTTTCAGTGCGTATCGCGGGTATTCGCGGTAACTCTCTCGCATGCGACTTCACGTCTCGTCAGCGTCGGCCTCGATCGCTTTGGCCTCCGCCTCAGCGGTGGCTTGCGGTAGCGACGATAGTGGTTCGAACTCAGGTGGCGGCGGATCGTCCGGCACGGCGGGGCAAGCCGGCTCCGCGGGATCCGGCGGCTCCGCGGGATCCGGCGGTAGTGCGTCAGGGGGCAGCGCCGGATCAGGCAGCGGTGGCGCGCCAGGGTATAGCGCGCTGCGCAGCCCTGAGTGCAAGGCGACGCTGGGGGCGATTTGCGATTTTTTGGTGGGCTGCAACGTGTACACCCAGGCTCGTTGCGATGACGAAGTCGGGTCATTTTTCTGCGACGATACTAAGCTCGACGCCTGCACCGAAACGTTGGAGGGACTGGCGTGCACGAATACAGCTCCTCAGGAGTGCCTCGGCCTCGTCGACCCCGGACCGCCGTCCGACTTCTGCTTCGAGTTCGTCGACCTGCTCTGCACCAATATGGCGACCTGCGACTCGACGGTTACCGTGGAGTCGTGCAAGCAGAGCGCAGCGATGACGCTGAATTGCGACGCGGCGGTCGGCCTGCGTCCGTCGGCGGATCAGTGCCTGGCGGAGACGCGTGCGCAGACATGTGAGCAGTCCGGTATTCCGGATTCGTGCAAAGGCGTGGTCATTGCGCCGACCGGCTCGCAATAACGCTCCGGCGCCGAGCCCCGCCGACGATGGGACGGCGCTTAGTCTGGGCG
>JAUIKB010000795.1 GCA_030430975.1 Polyangia bacterium | reverse complement strand
CCGAGCTGCTGCCAGCCGATCCGCCGCTTCCACCCGAGCTGCTGCCACCCGTCCCAGCCGCGCCACCGTCGCCGCCTTCAGCGCCAAACCCACCGGCACCGGCCGGCCCGCCGTAAGCGGGTCCAGCGCCGCCGAAGTTGAGTCCGGCGTCGCCTCCGGAGCCTGCGGTAGAACCAGCCGTGCCACCGGCTCCGGCGGCGGAGCCACCGGCGCCTGCGGTCGAGCCTGCCGAGCCCCCGGCGCCGCCGGTCGTGCCCGTCGAGTCAGCGGTCTCACCACATCCGATCGCGGTCACGCCTGCCAGGGCTGCCGCGCCGAACGCCATCTGCGCCGCGCGACTCAGTAGCACCTTCGGCACAGGCCGAATCGGCGCGTTGGACAGGTCGACCTCGCTCGCGCAGAACGGGCACGAGGTTTCTGTACGTTTAATATGGCGGGAACAGCTGGGACAAGTGTGCAAGGTCATGCCCGACAGTGTAGCGTGTCGCGGTCCCGCGGTCATATGTGGATGGCGCTAGCTGCCGGTGGAGCGACCGCTGCCGGTCGAACCAGCTTTGTGCCAGAGCTTCTCCCGCTGGTTGAACCAGATGTTCCTGTGGAATTTGCGTCCTAACGAAAGCCGACGCCCACGCCGATACTGACGCCACCGCGCGGTCGGCGCGCGAAGCGGCGGATCAGTACGAGGTGCGTGACCAGTGTGCAGGAACGCTGCATGGGACCGTTGCAGCCACGCCAAACGCCAAGGTTTTCCCGTTCGCCGTCTTCGTCGAAGCCGATCACTTGGCCGTTCGGGACTACGGCGACCCAAGCCGTTCCGCGCCAAGGCGGCGCGGCGTTGGTGATGCCGACGTGCCCCAGATTGCGGTCGTCCGTACCGATAAAGCCTCCGTCCGGTAGCAAGAGCGCGACGGGTTCGTTGTCCGGATCGACGACTCGGCCGACGCGGTCGATGGTGTACTCGTGGTCGCCGTCGATGAGCACGGCGCCGCTGGGCATGAGCTCGATCAGTTCATCATCGGTTTCCCACGTCGCTTTGTTGAGCACGAGTTGGGCCCCGCCCGTTTGCCACTGCGGCGGAGGGTCCGGCGTGCAGGCCCCGATCAGCAGGGCCGCCGCTATTGCGGTGCAGGTGCGAGCGCGATTCATGGCTAAAGCGTAGCAAGCCTACGTCTTGAATCGAGCGTCGTCTTCGTAGCGCTTGTCCAGGCCGATAACGTCGCCGAATGTCGAAAAATCGTGCACGCGTTCGGCCAACGCCTGCGTGCAACCGTCGCGGCGGATGGTGCGGTACGCCTGTTCCAGCGCGTGGGCCGCGGCGTACAATCCTGAGAGTACGAAGCCGACGCTGTAGAAGCCCGTACTTCGAGCTTGCGAACCATGGGTTGAACGCTGAGAGGCCCGCCGTGTCCGGTGTCACCGTCGACGATGACGCCGATATCGACCGCGGCCGTGATGTGCCGGGCGCAGTCCAGGACTTCGGATTGGGTAAACAGCCCGAAGTCGGGTTCGCCCAGATGCGATGCCGCGAAGCCGCAGCCGGTCAGAACTACGGCGTGGAAACCCACTCGTTGCGCGATCTTAGCAGACAGTACGTCATACACGCCGGGGACGACCGACACGCGATGGGAACCTATCAGCGGATGGACAGCTTCAGACATAGGCGGATCGTACCGTTTACATAAGCCCGACGGCGACGATGGATCGCCGCAAACTTGGCTGTTTTCGCGACTTCAGCCTACAGCCACAGAACCGTGACGTACCGACACCGCGCCTGTGAGTTTCCGAACGATAACCATCAGATCCATCGCGGAGCGGTGTGGGTTTGTTTGAGCCCCGGCGGTCCGCCACGCGCAGTGATTCGAGCGGAACGACCCGCGACTAAGAGGGTCGCGCCGCGCGAAGCATCTCCGATGCCGCCGACAGTGCGCTGCGATCGCCCAGCCGAACGCGACCTGTCGCCACCGCTACCCAGCGTCGTTTCCATAGCCGCGTACCAGATTCCGAACGTCATGGCCCGCCACATGGCGAAGGCCGAGCAGGCGTTCCAGCCATCGGATGACGATATCGTCGACGAACCGGCGCGGGAGTTGCCGGCGGTGCTCGTGACCGTGCCGTCGGATGCTGCTTCGGAGGTGTCAACCGCCCCATCGCCGAGGCCGTTCGAGTTTATCAGCGCAGACCGGGAGGTCAGCAACGCCGAGTTGCCCGACGTCGTGGCGGTTGCTGACGAATCTGAAGTCTCGGAAGCGTTCGTCGACGCGGATGTTGCTTTTGCGCAAGCGGTCCGCTCCAACGTGACTTCCGACGCGCCCCCCGCGCCGGTGCTCTCGTTTCCGGCGCTGCGTTCGGAGTGCTGGCAGCCGCGAGCGGAAGCCCTGCTGGCCGCGCTTGACTCCGAGATCGAATCCGTCTTCCAGATCGCCGAGGCACCGCCCGTAGCAGACGACGCAGCGGACCCGCTGTCGGTTGCGACTGCTGAGGCGGTGGACGAGACGGCCGACAGCGTTGAGCCGAACTGGCAAGATGACGAATGTGTGACGCCCAGCGGCGCGTCGGACTCGGTGGCGCCCGTTGTCACGTCCGCGTCGCGCTTTCCAGCGGACGATTTATGGGTCGTGCCCACCGCGCAGCAGGACGCACAGACCGCTTCGCCCCTCGCCAATCTGCGCGTTGAAACGAGCGATGCGGCGATGGACGCCGACGACCGCGAGGTCGTCTCGTCCGCGGCTCCGCCGGTCGCCCAGGTACCAGACGCTGAGCCGAAACGCGAGGCAGCCCCGCTGACCGCCGAGCTGGAGGCGCTGCAGTCCGACTTAGGACGAGCGGTATGTCCCGACGCCGAGACCGTGCCGGCCGACGTCACCGCAGCACCGCCAGCGGAGGTCCAAGACGCCGACGAAGACGCGGGCGCATTGGCGATGGCCGACGCCATCGAATCCGCGCTGACGGAGGTCGCCGCAGCGTCGCTGCCCGTCGTGGAGGACGCCGGCTCAGTTCACACCGCTGAGTCGGTCGATTTCCAGCCTGCTCCGGGCCAGTCGCAGCAGCGGCCGGCCTTGGAACTCGCACCGCTGAAGCTGGAGGGCGAATTCGCCACTAATCCCCCGCCGGCCAATGCGGAGATCACGCCGCTCGAGCTCGATCTGTCGTTTGCGCCACCCGCCGTTGGCGCCGCCCAGCCTGAGTTGGCGCCCGAACAGGCCGCGGAGCCCGCTGCAGAGCCACCGGTGGCAGAGCCTGACAATCGCGACGACTACGCTGTGTTCGTAGCTGCGGTAAAGGATGTTGCGCTGAAGGTTGGCGAAACGCGCATGGCCGCAGCGGCCGGGCAGCTGCTGGTCGAAGGGCGCTGCGATAAGGCCGGGTTCGACGAGTCTGTCATTCAGGCGCTCACCGAGAACGTGATCTGCGAAGAGGGCAGCACGTACCTAACGGTCACCCCCGCGTTCCGCGAGCAGCTCGCCGCTTGGCAGGACGTGCTGGATGGCTCGGCGACGGACCTGTCGGCGTGTGGGACAACGACCCTCGACGGATTGGCGACGCTGCTGGTCTGTTCGCTACTGGGCGACGTCGAGCGCGCGCCCAAGGTCAAGCGGCAGCTTCGCAAACGCGGCGTCGCGGCGTTCGGGCTCGCCGCGTAGCCCTAGCTCTTCGACGCGCTCACCAAGTACTCGAACAGCTCCTTCTTGGACGTCCGCTTGCGGAGTTTTCGGACTCGTGGG